>DATLLB010000483.1:0-3815 GCA_035538075.1 Enhygromyxa sp. | reverse complement strand
ACCTCAACGGCTGGGACTGCGGGCTGTTCGGCGGCGGCGGCACGCTCTCGTGCAATGCCGACTGCACGCTCGACACGTCGGGTTGCTCGGAGTGCGGCAACGGAATGCTCGAGCGAGGAGAGGTGTGCGAAGGCAACAACTTCGCCGGCGCCACCTGTCAGACCCAGGGCTTCAGCGGCGGCTCGCTGTTTTGCTTCGAGTGCGATTTCCTCAGCACCGCGAACTGCTGCAACAACTCCGGTGGCTCGTGCAACCCACTGTCCCCAGGCGGCTGCTGTGGCAACTCGGTGTGCATCGGCGGCATGTGCCTTTGAGTCCTTCGCTCGACGAGAAACGCCGTTGATACGACCCGCGGGTGGGGTCGTCGGTTTCGTCGCAACGCTCGAAATCGATGGACCAGCGCGAGCGGGCTGACGTATCGTCCGATCGTGATGCGTACGAAGGCTGAGTTCATGGCGGTGTCGCTGGTCTTGCTGATGGCGTGCAACAAGCCCGAGCAAGAGACCAGCGATGGAATGGGCGACGAGGAGACCGGCGACGGCGACGGTGATGGCGACGGCGACGGCGACAACCCCGAGACCGGAGATGGCGACGGCGATGGAGACGGCGAGACGATGGGCTTCGTGCCCGACGAAGACATCGGCAGCATCGCCGACTGCGATCCGATCGCTCAGGACTGCCCCGACGGCGACAAGTGTGTCGCCTACGCCAGCATGGGCGGCACCTGGGACGCCAACAAATGCGTGGCCGTGACCGGCAGCGGATCGTCCGGCGACGAGTGCATCTACGACGGCGCCGCGCTGGGCTCCGACGACTGCGACGCGACCAACGTGTGCTGGAACGCCATCGACGTCGAAGGCCAGCTGATCGGCACCTGCTTCCCGTTCTGCACCGGCAGCCTCGACAACCCCGTGTGCAACGATCCCGGAACCAGCTGCCGCGTCGTCAACGACGGTGCGATCGCCGTGTGCCTGCCCAACTGCGATCCGCTCTTGCAAGAGTGCGACGAAGGCCTCGGCTGCTACTGGAGCGGCACCAGCGGGACCTTCCAGTGCATCATCGTCGCCGGCGGAATCCCGACCGGAGAGCCGTGCGGCTTCAACAACGACTGCAACCCCGGCCACTTCTGCGCCGACGGTGCGGCGCTCGAGATGTGCAACGGCTCGGCTTGCTGCGCGACGTTCTGCGATCTGACCGAGGACCCGAGCCCGTGCGGGACGTCCTACTCGTGCGTGCCGTTCTTCGAGGAAGGCACCGCGCCGCCGATGTACGAGAGCCTCGGCGTCTGCATCATCCCGCCCTGAGCTGCACTCGCGGCTTCCGGGAGCGGCGCGCCGAGGTCCGGGCGATGCGAACCACCGTGGACTGACTGAGCCCGGTGTGCTGCGCGAGCAAGCGCGTCGTCCAGCGGGTCTTGCCTTCGGGCGGCGGCGAGTTCTGCAGGCGCAGCAGCTCGGCGATCTTCTGCTCATCGATGCTCCGCGGCGCGCCCGGCCGCGGGCGATCGAACAGCGCATCGATGCCGCCCTCGCGGAAGCGGCTGCGCCACTTGCTGACCGTGCGCCGCGAGGTCTCGAGCAGCGTCGCGCTCTCGTCCCCGGTCGCCCCGGCGGCCCAGCTGAGCACGATGCGGGCGCGCAGCTGCAGCGCTTCGTCGGGGCTGTCGAGGGATGCGAGGTGGTTGAGCTCGACTCGCTGCGAGGGTGTCAACAGAGGAGCGCGACCGGTGCTCGGTTTGTGGCGCCGACGCAGGCGCAGCTTGGAACGTGCGGTTACCGAGAGGGGCACATCGATCATGGACGACACACTGAGGTTGTGTCGATCCGGCGCCGATCGGTCGAAAAAAAGTTTGAAAAAATTTCTCCCAGATCGAGCCATGAGTCATTCGTTGGACTCGGGGTGGCGCTCGCTCGATGAAGCCGGTCATACTCGCGGCGATGCGAACCCCAGTCCTCGTGCTTGCGATCGCCACCTGCCTCGCGTGCGGCAAGCCGGCCAAGGAGCCGGCCGATGGATCCGCCGAAAAGACCACGAAGTCCGAGTTCGCCCCAAGCGGCAAGACGCGCGCGGAGACGGTCGATGGCCTCGTGCTGACGGTGCCCGAGGAGTGGCAGCGCGCCCCGAGTCGCAGCTCGATGCGCAAGGGCGAGTTCGTGCTCACGGGAGCGGGCGGCGAGGCGCGGCTGGTCGTCTATCGCTTCGAGGGCGGAGCCGGATCGGCGGCGCAGAACATCGAGCGCTGGTCGTCGCAGATGGAACCCAAGGGCGGTGATGCACCGAAGACCAGCGACCTCGAGGTCAACGGACTTCGGATCAGCAGCATCGACGTGGCCGGGCGCTTCGCCGGTCAGAAGATGCCCGGCATGCCCGAGCAGCCGCCCATCGACGACGCGCGGCTGCTCGCCGCCTCGATCGAGGGCGCGGGCGATCCCTACTATCTCAAGCTCGTCGGTCCGGCGGCCACGGTCGACGGCTGGGTGCCGGCGTGGACCGAGATGCTGAGCAAGCTCGCGGTTGCGAAGTGAGCATGGAGATCGAACGCGTATCGCTCGAGCTCGGCAACCGCTGTGACAAGGCTTGTTGGTTTTGCTACGCGGGCAGCGATCCGAGCGGCGAGACCCGCTGGACGGTCGACAGCGCGCTCGCGTTCGTGCGGGACTGTGCGGCGAACGGCGTGCGTGCGGTGTCGTTCGGCGGCGGCGAGCCGCTGCAGTGGCCGGGGCTGTTCGAGCTGCTGCGGGCGACCGCGAGCGTGCCGGTGGGTGAGGGCCGCGTACGGCTGTTTCGATCGTTCACGACCAACGGGCTGCTGCTCGATCGCCACTTCGACGAGCTCGTGGCTGCGGCCCCGGACAAGGTCCACGTCTCGATCCACGTCAACGAGCGCGCCGAGGTCGAGCGCGTGATCGAGGCCGTCGTGCGACTGTCGGACGCAGGCGTGCGATCGGGGGTCAATCTGCTGGTCCGCCGTAGCAAGCTCGAGGCGGCGCAGGCGACCGTCGGCCGGCTGGCCGAGGCCGGCATCGGCCGCGATCGCGTGGTGTTCCTGCCGATGCGCGGCATGGACAGCCCCAGCGCCGCCGAGGTCGCTCGCGTCGCAGGCACCGCTCCGAACGAGCCGTTCATGTCGATGTCGTGCCTCGCCGCCTGTGCGATCAGCCCACGATTCTGCGCGGTGTCGTGGGATTGGACGGTCGGCTGGTGCTCGTACACGCGAGAGCGCCGACCGCTGGGGGCGCCGAGCTACGCAGCGCTTCGTGAGGCGCTTTACGATCTCGGCCTGCGCTTTTGCGGAGGCAGCGTCGAAGATCCGACCGTGAGGCTGATCGGCCTTCGAACTCGATCGCCGAGCTGACTCGCGCCTCGTGGCCGACCCCTGCTAGCGTTCGCTGTGCTCGCGCGACTTCGCTCGGCTGCGCTGGCTTGCGCTCTCGCAAGCTTGCTGGGCTGTCCGCAGGAGCCGACGCGCACGCACGATCCATCGAAGCGCGCGACGAGGCGCCAGCAGGAGGACAACCGCGACGGCGACCCGCGGGTCGACCCCGCGCGCTGCAGCGGCGACGACCTCGAGCTCGCCGCGTTGGTCGGCACCGGTCTGTGCACGATCCCGATCGACGACGCGCAGCCGCTGCCCGGTCCCGAGCGGCTCGAGGTCGTCACGCCCGAGCGGCTGGTGGTCGCGCCCGGTGAGCGGCTCGAGTTCGCGTTGCTGCTGCGCAACCCCGGCGGCGAGTCGCTCGACATCGATCTCCGCTTTCGTCGGTTCCTCCCGCTCGCGCCCGAGTCCACGCAGACGCTGGAGGGCGAGTCGGTGC
>DATLLB010000482.1:0-6581 GCA_035538075.1 Enhygromyxa sp. | reverse complement strand
CTCTTCCTCCTCCTCGACCTCTTCCTCCTCCTCGACCTCTTCCTCCTCCTCGACCTCTTCCTCCTCCGCGACCTCTTCCTCCTCCTCGACCTCTTCCTCCTCCTCGACCTCCGCCGCCCCATCGAGCAGCGCGACCAGATCCACTTCGCCGTAGTCCTCGCTCTCGTCCCCGAGCGGCTCCTCGATCTCCCCTTCGCCGTCGTCCTCCGCTACCTCGACCACGCCCCCCCGCACCTGAGCCGCGAGCCCAGCCGCGTCGACCTGATTGCGCAGCTTGTTCGGCAGCGCCTCGCTCAGCGTCAGGAACGCCTCGATCGCCGCCGCAAACAACTCCACATCCCCCGCCTCGAAGGTCGCCTCCGCATCGCGGTTCCACGCCAGCAAGCTGGTCCGCAGCAGCTCGTCGAGGTCGACCTTGGGATCCGTCAACCACCCTTCGTTCAACCGCGCCAGCTCCTGCACCCGCCTCCGCAGCCGCTCGTGCTTGTCTCGCTCCGCAGCCACGCGCGCCCGCTCGTCCGCCTCCAGCCGAAAGCGCCGCAGCGCTCGCGCGCTCAGACCCACGCGTTGGTCGACGCGCAGCTCCACATCGTCCGCCTCCCGATCGAGCGCGACGCGGAGCTCACCGTTGCGATCGAGCTCCACCTGCAACCCGACCTGCTTTCGTTTCGAGCGCAGGGTCACCCGCAGGGCAGGTCCGCGCGAGCGATCATCCTCGTCGCCCTCCCACAACCACACCTGGTACGCCCCATCGAGCAGCGTCACGTCGAAGCTGCGCCGCACCGGCAGCGCCGTACCGCGCTCGATCAGCCGCTGCGGCTCGCCGCCCTCGCGCTCGAGCCAGACATCGCGGCTGGCGATCTCCACCACCTGCGTGCTCGGTCGCCGCTGCCCGCGACGATGAGCCTCCAGCGCTAGCCCACGCACCACGAAGTCCTCGTCGAGCGCTGGGTTGCCGAGCTCGGTCTCCGGCACCCGACCAAACAGCCCCTCCAGCCGATCTTGCAAGATCGGAATCCGGCTGGTCCCGCCGACCATCACCACCGCGTCCAGCTCGTTGGGATCCTGCCCCGCGTCGGCGACCACGCCCTGCGCGAGCGCAGCCACGGCCGCGACGATGTCGTGGATCATCCGCTCGAACACGCTGCGCTCGAGCGTGACGAACAGATGCTTGGGCCCGCTCGGATCGGCCCACAAGAACGGCAGCCGCACGTCGTGTCGCTCGGCGTCGCTCAACGCGATCTTGCTCTTCTCCGCCACGTCACGCATGCGCGCGCGGACGTTGGGATCACCCGAGAGGTCGACCTCGGCCTCGGTCTCGAACCGCTCGAGCAGCCACTCGACGACGCGCTCGTCGATGCTGTCGCCGCCGAGATCGCAGCGGCTGCGCGCCGCCAACACCTCGACCGACCCACCATCGAGCCGCACCAGCGCCGCGCTGCAGCTGCCCGCGCCGAGATCGAGCACCAGCACCGTCTGCTCGCGCGGCGGCTCGCGCTCGGCTTCCTCCTCGTCCTCACCTTCGTCCTCCGCCTCGGGCGTCTCGACCTCCGCCGCCGCCTCGCCTTCGCCCTTCTCTTTCTCCTCGTCGTCCTCTTCGTCGTCCTCGGCCTCGTCTTCGTCATCCAGCTTCGTCGGCGCGCTCGCGGCCGGCTTGCTGGGCGCCAGCATCGACTCGAGCCCCGCGAACCCGAGCGCCGTCGCGCCCTCGCGCTCGAGCTTCGACCACGCGATCGCAGCCGCCGTCGTCGAGTGGATCAAGGTGACGTCGTCAAACCCGGCCACGTGCAGCGACTGCACGATCGCCCGCCGCCGCGCGTCGTCGCTGCCCGGCGCGACCGCGACGACGACCCGCTCGAGCTTCACCTCGCGCTGCCGCTCGACCTGCGCGAGCAGCTGCTGAATCAACACGCCGAGCAGCCGCGGCAGCGGCCAGCGCTCCTCCGCCAGCTCGAACTGAATGTCCGCCCCCGGCCCGCGCACGATCGGCGCCTGCCGCCACTCGCCGTCGAGCCCCGCCAGCTCGTGACGCACACCCGCGGTTCGCAGCGGTCGAGTCACCTGCGAGCGCGGCTGCGTCAGCGTCAATCGGCGCGCCAGATCCCCGAGCACCAGCTGATCCTCGTCGAAGCCCACGCAGCTCGGGATGCGCCCACCCTCGCTCGGAAACGCGTGCACCACCGGCCGTCCATCGAGCACCAGCGCCGCCCGCAACCACGCGGCGCCGAGGTCGAGCAAGAGGACCGGTTCGAGGACGGGAGTCGCGGGCTTGCGTGCGCTCATGAGGACGTCGGAGCGTACGAGTACGCCGATCCCTGTCAAGCCGTCCGAACCCGCCAGATCGCCCGTCTACGCCCGTTCTGACCGACTTTGCACGAGTTCGTGAGGGCGCGCGGGAGATCGTCGAGCACGCGCTAGTCGACGTCGTGCACGCTGCCGTCGGTGCCGATCCACGTGGTCCCCCAGATCGTCGAGGGCAGGTGCTCGAACGGCTGCACGTGGCCGTCGCGGCGAAAGTCGGCGCTCGCCAGTCGCACGTCCGCGAGCCGCCGACGCAGCGCGGTCGGGAGCGCTTCGATGCGCAGCGGTGCAGCCATCGGCTTGGCCACGCGCCGATAGGGACCGCCCGAGTAGTCGTCGCTCGAGTACGAGAACACGCCAAAGCGCGAGGGCGCCATCGGAGGATGGAGCACCGCACGGACGACGCCGAGCTCTTCCCACACTGCGGCCAGCGTGTGCATCGAACACTCGCCCGAGTACACCAGCGGCAGCTCGCAGCCGAGCGTGTGCGCCGATCCGAGCCAGCCGTCGAGCTCGACCGGATCGCGCGGCGCCGCGAGCTCGAGCAACACCGCGACATCGTAGGTGTACGTCTCCGCGAGCCCATGCGGCTGGGTGACGAGCGTGCTCCATTCATTGGGATCCTCGTCGCGCTCGAACACGCCGTCGGCGACGAAGCGCATGCCACCAGGCGGGGCGAGGCGCAGCATCTCGCCGAGTAGATCGCTCCACATGCTCTGCGAGTGCCAAGCGTCGAAGTGAGCCTCCGGCACGCCGCCGGCCTCGCCCGAGTCGAACACCGCGACGTGGCCGTGGCCGTCGATCGCAAACCACTCGGTGTCCATCGAGTGCGCGGCGGGTAGATCGGTGGGCGGCGCTTCCATGCGCGGAGCTTATTCGCTTTTTGCGGTGCTCGCTCGGACGGTTTCGCAGGCACGAAAGTCCGCGTCACGAAACTGCGCCGCCGCCAGTCGTCGCCGCAGGAAAGTCGGCAACCCATGCACGCGCATCGGCGGCCGCGGCTCGCCGACCCGCCGGTACACATCCTCGGCCTCGGCTGCCTCGTCGTCATGCTCGTAGCAGAACATGCCCATGCGCTCCGGCTCGAGGTTGTGGCCGAGCGACGCGCGAACAATCCAACCTTCGCGCCACAGCTCGCGCAGCATCGGGCTGTCGAGGTGCCCCCACGCGAACTCGCCATCGCGGCTCGGCAGGACATGCAACCCATGCTCGGGTAGCCGCTCGCGCAGGCCCGCGACCGAGCGCAGCTGCAGCAGCACACCGTGCAGCGACTGATCGAACTGCGGCGGGCCGTCCAGCAGCGACGTGCCCAGCAGCATCTGCGACACCCAGGCCGTGCGTGGGGCCGCGAAGATGTCGGCCGCTTCGTACGAGAGCGACCCGGGATCGACGTCGCGCAGTAGCGGCAAGAAGTCCACGCTCATCAGGCTCCCGGGCGGCCAGTGCTGCGCCGCCGCCTCGGGCACCGGACCGACCTCGCCCGCCCGAAACACCGCCACGTGGCCGTGCTCGTCGATCGCAAGCCAGTGCGTGTCCATCGAATGCGCGGCCGGCAGCGCGAGCATCTCCGTCGGCTCGTCGAGCTCCACCGCATCACCATAGCAGCCCGACGCTTGGCCTCCGACAGCGCGCGTGCGATCGTCGGCGCGTGGACCCGGCGCCGGTTTTGGGCTTTGATCCCGACGACCCCGAAGCGTGGATCGTGCTCGCCGACTGGCTGACCGAGCGCGGCGATCCTCGCGGCCTGATGCTCGCGCTCGAGGCTTCGGGGCGGGATGCCGGCCAGCTCGAGCAGCTGCGTCGTGAGCACTTGCATCGCTACAGCGAGGCGCTGTGGCCGGTGTTCGGGGTGCGCAGCGAAGCGGAGTTGATGCAGCGCATCGAGCTGCGCTGGCGGGCGGGGCTGGTTGTGGGCGCGCGGCCGCTCGACGAGTCATTCACGTCGGCGCAGCTCGAGGGGTTGCTCGCGAGCGAGGCTGCGGTCGCGCTCGCAGAGCTGCGCTGCGAGCTCGTCGACCCGCAGGTGATCACCCAGGCGCTCACGGCCGGACCGCCGCGGGCGACGCTTCGCAAGCTGACGCTCGGGGACTATCGGACGCCCGTGCCTGCGCTCGACAAGCTGTGGCCCAAGCTGCCGGAGCTGCGCGATCTCGAATTGCTCGGGCCTGGCATCGAGCTTCGGGAGCTTGCCACTGGGCTTCCGAAGCTCGTGCGGCTGCGGCTCTGCTGCGAACTGGATCCGACTCCGCTGCGGGCGTTCGAGGGTTCCGCGTTTTCTGGACTGCGTGCGCTGGAGCTGCGCCTTGGCGGGCACGACTATTTTGCGCAGCTCGAGCCGCTCGCGCCTTTGCTCGACGGCCGGGCCACGCCCGTGCTCGAGCGGCTCGCTATCACGGGGGTGGCTTTTGGTGACGAGCTGATTGCCGTGCTCGCACGCAGTCCGTTGCTCGATCGCCTGCGCTGGCTCGATCTCTCCGATTCGCGATTCGGGCCACATGCACACTCGCCCGAGCTGCTCGATCGGCCCGGGCTGGCGCTCAGGCTGCGGGGTAGCGATCACTCGGCGGCGCAACGCGAGGCGTTGCAGCGGCACTTCGGCGATCGATTCGGCTAGGTGAGATCCCGACGGGGAGTCTTCTTCGAGCGCCGGTGACGGAGCGGGAGATCCTGACGGGGAGTCTTCTTCGAGCGCCGGTGTCGCAGAGGCTGTGCCCCAGCCCTTCGGTACCGCTCGAGTCATCACTCCATCCTCACCTTCACGCGATCGAGCCCCAAAAGCAGACAGACACACCCATCGACACCGCCCTCGTCGCCATCGAACCAATGCACGACGCCGGGATGGCCTCGCGCGACCCCGCCGTCAGCTATGCCCGCACGCTATGGCGCCTGCGCAGCCACAGCTCCCGCGAAGCGCTTCATCCAATAGGTCCCCGCAGGAAACACCGCCGGCTCCCCAGCTAGCAGCAACGCCCGCGCGGTCGCGTACTCGCGCTCCCATTCGCGGTCGCGCTGCAACTGCGCGAGGACCAGCCATTTGCTCGAGGCCGCGACCGTGGGCTTGATCGTGAACCGCTCCTCGAAGCTCTTCGGCGCCACATTCGACGGCTGCCGCGCGAGCTTGCGCAAACCCATGAATCGTCGGTTCTTTCCACGAATCTCTCGCTGGCACTCGATCTCGTGCGCACGCACTTGGGCGACGAGCAGATCGTACATCGCGTCGTCGTCGAGCTCGCGGAAGATCGGCGGTCGCACCAGCGTCAGCGAGACCGCGTCGGGCATCTGGCCATCATCGTCGAAGAACCAGTCCGGACGCTTGAAGGTTCGCATCTCGCCGAAGCGCCAATCCGCAGTCGTGAATCCCGGCCACAGGCTCGACCACTTCACGAGACCGGCCTTTACCGGATTGGTCAGTGTATAGACGAGATCACGCAGGGTCTGGGCGTCCGTCGGTCGTCGCGTGTCACAGGCCTCGTCACCGCTCCAGAAGCTGTCGAAGCGCCCGAGCTGGGCGTTGCGACCACGAGCGATCATGCTGTGGAGCAACTGCTTGAAGGGCACGAGGTTGCCGTGCGGATCGGTCACGTCAGTGTGGTGATGGTTCGACATCCACACGCTCGCGTGGACTTGGATTCCGTAGCGGTTCGCGGCGTAGGCGAGGCAGTAGCCGATGAAGTCGCGCAGCTCCTTCCCCTCGAAGCCCGGCGACAGCAGCATCACGCGGCCGACGCAACGCCGGGTGATCTTGTAGCTGCGGCCCGCGTGGATCGGTCGCGCGCGAACCCGAGGGTGGGTGCGGTTGCGTCCGCGGGCCCGGTTCGCCGCCCGGCGAGCGGCGCTGGCTTGCTTCTGCGTGGGAGTGGCCACGCAGGGTTATCGGCCCGCGCTCGACCGTGTTGCAGTGTTTCTGCTCGTGGTCGACCTGTCCGGGTGTCCAGCATCCGGGATACGTGTTCGAAAGATCAAAATGATGACTCGGAGGCGGGCTTCCGCCGTCATGCAGCGGGCTTCCCCCGGTCATGCACGATCACGCGCATAGCGACTCGGCGGCTGCCCCACGCACCGGCTGAACGCCGTGCTGAAGGCACTCACGGACCCATACCCAACCCGCTCCGCGACCTCCCCGAGCCCAAGTTCCTGCCGCCGCAACAAATCCTTCGCTACCGCCATGCGCCACGCGAGCAGGTACTCCATCGGCGGCACCCCCATCCTCCGCGTAAACCGGTCGAAGAACGCCGACCGCGAGAGCGCTGCCGCCTTCGCAAGCTCGCGCGCTCGTGGAC
>DATLLB010000481.1:0-21500 GCA_035538075.1 Enhygromyxa sp. | reverse complement strand
CTCGGCGATCGCGTGGAGGTGGTCGGCGAGCTGGTGGTGTTCGAGCAGCCGCAGACGGCCGACGGCGAGCCGATGCGCGGGATGTTGGGCTCGCTCGGACAGATCCAGGTTCGCGTGATCGAGCGCCCGCGGCCTAACGTACACTCCCCCGAACCAACTCCAACTCAGGCGCCGACTGTGGCACCGCCTTCCGACTCGAGCGAGATCCCATGACCAAGCGAATCCCCAACGTGCTGTCGGCTCTCACCGCCCTGACTCTGATCGTGGCGAGCGGCTGCGAGAAGACCAAGGAGACCGCGAACCCCGACGAGGTCACGACCAACACCGATCCGGTCGAGGAACCCGAGAAGGATCCGGCTGCGCTGCCGCCCCAGGATCCCGATCCGGCCGAGATCGCGGCGCTCTTCGATCGCTATCTCAAGGGCGATTACGAGGCGGTTGCGAGCGAGGCCGAGACGCTGCGCGGAGGTCTGACCGCCGACACGCAGGTGCGTGCGCACGCGTTGGCCTCGGCGATCCGGGCGTTGGCGGCGATCGAGAACGTGCCCGAGGACGGCAAGGCGGCCGCCGAAGAGGCGGTGAGCAACGGCGATCGCCTCGCCGATCCCGAGGTGCAGCAGCTCGCCCACATCGCCCACGGCTCGTACCTCGTGCGCGTGCACGAGGCCGCCAACGGTCAGAGCGAGCTCGAGGCTGCGCTCGCGCTCACGGGTCCGTACGGCCCGCTCGCGCAGCTGATGCTCGGCGAGGCTCACCTCAACCAGGCGTTCGGCAGCGGCGACGACGAGGACAAGATCCAAAACCCGGCCAAGCTCGACGACGCCCGCACGGCCTACCAGGCGGCGCTCGACGGCGGTCCGGACATCATCAAGGCCCACGCGCACGAGGGCCTCGCCGCGATCGCCAAGTACAAGAACGAGAAAGAGGCGATCTGCACGCACGCGCAGGAGGCCGAGAACATGTTCGTGGCCGCTGGCGCGACCGACTACGTCCGCGAGGTCCCGCAGCTGCTCGCTGGCGAAGGCAAGTGCAAGGCCTTCACGAAGGCCAAGTAGGCGAGTGAGTCACGCGAGCGCCCGCGGACTCCGATGAGTCCCGCGGGCGCTGCGAATTTTTAAAAATCGAGTCGCAAGCCGCCTGCGCCGCTGCTCAGCCGAGGTCCCTTGCTCGACTTTCCGAGCGTGACCGAGCCGAGCACCCCGAGCACCAAGAAGCCCAACTGCATGGTCCCCGCCGCGGCCAGGCCGACCCGCTGCGCCGAGGCACCGACCTCGGCGACGCCGTTGGTGAGCGCCTCGACCAGGTTGGGGTCTTCGTGGACCGGCGCGCGCACGTAGCCGATTGCGACGAAGGGTCCGATCACCGGGACGAAGAGCGGCCGCTGGACCTCCGGTGTCGCGCCCAGGGCCGCGGCGGTCGCGAGCGTGGCGATGTGAGACCCCGCGAGCAGCGTGAAGCCGGTCGCCGCCATCGCCCGGCCACGCGGCCTTTGTTCGTCGCTGGCCGGCAGGTCGTCTGTCGCCGCGTCCTCGGGCTGCGGTGGAGCGGCCAAGGCCGACGTGGGAACGGCGAGCGCGAACGACAACGCCAGCGCGACCACGGATCCCGAGCGCTCGCGCGAGCGCCCACTCCTCATGCACGATCGGTAAGTCATGTGCCGGGAGTATCGGCTCGGCTCGTTCGGATCACTCGCGCACGCGCGGCCCATCGTGCAAATCGCAACCAGCTAGATTTGGCCGTCAGACCAGCTTCTCGAGCTCGAACATCACCACGTCCGAGTCGCGCGGCACGAACAGTCCGCCGCCACAATTGAAGAAGTGTGCAGAGAGCTGCTCGCGGTACCACGCGGCCGGCCGCAGGTGGACGTCGCCGTCGGTCGCGGTCTGATCGCAGTTGTGATCCCAGTCCTCCTGCGTGAGCGCCTCGAGGTACAGCGCCCCGCGAGTGTGGCGGGCGAGGTTGCGGATCGCTCGACGAGCTTGGGCCTGATTCAGGTACTGCAGCACGCCTTGGCAGATCACGAGGTCGGCCTTGCGACCGAGCTCGTGGTCGACGACCGAGCCCTGCTCCCAGCCGTAGGTCTCGCAGGCATGCTCGCTCAGCTCGACGCCGGTGTAGCGCGTGTGCGGGTGGGCGCGCAGCAGCGGAGCCCGCCAGAAGCCTTGCCCACAGCCGAAGTCGATCACCTCGTCGACGCTGATGTCGAGGTGCTCGAGGTAGGCGCACACGAAGCGGACCAGCGGCTCGACCCGCGCTGCGAGCTTGAGCTGGCCGTAGTAGCGGTCGTAGTAGGCCGCGTCGAACCGGGCGCCGGACATCGAGCGCATGCTAATCAGCGAGCTACAAACCGTCCACACGCGGGCGGGTAGCGACGGTCGGAGCGCCGAGTGATCTTCGCGCCTGCTTCGGGCAGGATCGCTGCATGACCGACGAAGACAAAGCAGGGCAGCCCGGCGCGAGCGGACCCTGGGCGTGGCTGAGCAACCGCGCGGGTCTGATCATCCTGATCGTGATCGCGGCGATCGTGGGGATCAAGCTGATGTCTTCGTGGATCAAGTGGATGCTGATCGCGATCGTCATCGCCGCGATCGTCTATCTGGTGAGGGGCGCGCGACGCCGTACGGGATGACGTTGAGCGACCCCGAGCAGTTCTTGGAGTGGGTACGCAGGCGCGACCCTAGCGAGCCCGAATTTCACCAGGCCGTGCATGAGGTGGTGTGCTCGCTGTGGCCGTTCCTCGAGCGCGAGGGCCAGCAATTCCTGAAGGCGCGGATCCTCGAGCGGATGGTCGAGCCCGATCGAGTGGTCCGCTTTCGCGTGGTGTGGACCGATGACGAAGGGCAGATTCGCATCAATCGCGGCTGGCGAATCCAGCAAAACGGCGCGATTGGCCCCTACAAGGGCGGGCTCCGCTTTCACCCCACCGTCAACGCGAGCGTGCTCAAATTCCTCGCGTTCGAGCAGGTGCTCAAGAATTCGCTGACCACGCTGCCGCTCGGCGGGGCCAAGGGCGGCGCCGACTTCGATCCCAAGGATCGCAGCGACGCCGAGATCATGCGATTTTGTCAGAGCTTCATGACCGCATTGTTCC
This sequence comes from Enhygromyxa sp., assembly GCA_035538075.1. GTDB lineage: Bacteria > Myxococcota_A > Polyangia > Nannocystales > Nannocystaceae > Plesiocystis. The sequence continues at coordinate 18,409 of DATLLB010000481.1, read as the reverse complement.
CCTACATTGGCCCGCACACCGATGTGCCGGCCGGCGACATCGGCGTGGGCACGCGCGAGATCGGCTATTTGTTCGGGCAGTACCGTCGGCTCACCCACCGCTTCGACGGCGTGCTGACCGGCAAGGCGATCGGCTGGGGCGGCAGCGCGATTCGGCCGGAGGCGACCGGCTATGGCGTGGTCTACTTCGCCGAGCAGATGCTCGCGCTGATCGGCGAGCAGCTGGCCGGCAAGACTGTGGTCATCTCCGGGGCCGGCAACGTGGCCCAGCATGCGGCCGAGAAGGCGATCGCGTTCGGGGCGACGGTCGTGGCGATGTCGGACTCGAGCGGCTACGTGCACGATCCGGCCGGCATCGACGCCGACAAGCTCGCGTGGATCAAGGCATTGGTGAACGAGCGACGCGGTCGCATCCGCGAGTACGCCGAGCGCTTCGGCGTCGATTATGTCGAGGGCCAGCGCCCGTGGTCGCTGCCGTGCGACATCGCGATCCCGTGCGCGACCCAGAACGAGCTCGACGAGCGCGACGCCGAGGCGCTGATCGACAACGGCTGCACGTGCGTGGTCGAGGGCGCCAACATGCCGTGCACGACCGCCGCGATCGAGCGCCTCAACGCGCGTGCGATCCTGTTTGGTCCGGCCAAGGCCGCCAACGCAGGCGGGGTTGCGACCTCCGGCCTCGAGATGGCGCAGAACAGCCAGCGGGTGGTTTGGCCGCGCGAGCGCGTCGACGCGGAGCTGCGCGCGATCATGGCGAGCATCCACAACGCCTGCTGCGAGCACGGTCGGCGCGACGACGGCTCGATCGATTACGTGGCCGGGGCCAACATCGCCGCGTTCAAGCGAGTCGCGACCGCCATGCTCGCGCAGGGCAGTCTGTGATCAGGGCTGATCCGGCAGGCGCCGCTGGATCGCGATGTGCGTGCCGACGGCGGCCGCTGCCGGGGCGCCCCACAGGATGTTTCCGCGGAAGCCGACGAACACCTGCCCGCCAGCGGAGATGCGGAATTTCTCGGGCAGCTCCTCGCGCGCGAGCGGGGTGTCGTACTGACCACCGACGATGATCGCCCCCCAGCCGCCCACGCTCACGCCGATGTCGGCGGTGATGCCCACGGGCGAGCGCTGCGGCGCGGTCAGGCCCGAGCGCTCACCGAGCAGCTTGAAGCTCAGCGCCGAGCTGAACTCGAGCGCGGGCGACCACTTGCGCACGCCAAACCAGTAGCGCAGCGCGATGCCGAAGTTGCCCCACAGATCTTGGTTGTCGCTCGCAACCATCGCGACCTTGGGTCCGAGCGTCAGGCGCGTGAACTTGTAGGTGCCGATCGTCTGCGTGTGCGCGGGGAAGTTGATCCACAGGTCGTAGGCGATGCGAGCCGAGCTCCAGTCGAAGTACGCGCCCTCGACCGAGATGTCGCCTTGCCGAAAGCGATAGGCGTAGGCGGTGGTCGCCGTCAGCTCGACTCCGAAGCCGCACATCGGATCGGGGATCAGACAGCGCCACTTGGGCTTGCGCGGCTCGACGCGAGGATCGGGCGCGAGGTTGTAGCGCTCGCGCAGGCGATCGATGTCGGCTTGCGTGTATTGGAGAGCGTCGCCGTCGGTGCTCGGCGGCGGTGCTTCGCGGGCGGCCTCGAGCTCGGCCGCGCTGGCCTCACTGAGCTTGGGCTCGTCGCTCGCAGGAGCTTCGTCGACGGGCGCTTCGGTCGGACCCTCGGCGGGCAGCTCCGGCGGCGCAAACCCGAGCACGAAGGCGGTCAGCCACGCGACCATCACAGCGCCACCCCTCCGGCCACGAGCCCGAGCACGATCAAGGCGATCAGCGGTCCGGTCGCGATGCCGTGCCCACGCACGCCCATGAACACGCGCGTGTCGGCGTCCATGAAGTCACCCGCGAAGTAGATCCCACCCCAGCCACCAAAGCCCAGCGCGACCTCGGCGTGCGTGCCCCAGTAGCGACCCTGGGCGTCGAGCACCGAGCTGTTGACGCCGCCGAGCGTGAAGTCGAGGTGCAGCGCGTTGCGCTTCTGCGACAGCCAGATCTGGTTGAGCAACGCGATCCGCCACGAGCGGATCGGATCGGTCTCGGTCACGTCGGTCAGCGCCTCGGTGGGATCGCGGCTGGTCGCGGTGATCGAGCCCGAGCCCATCGACCAGCTCGCGACCACGCCCACGCCCCACGGGTGCCAGCGCTTCTTGCCGAGGCGCAGCGGTCGGAGCGTGATGCCGCCGCGCACCCGAAATTGCGTGTAGGGCACGTCGAAGCCGCGATCGCTGGTGATCACGTTGAGGCCGACGCCGACGTCGGCGTCGGCGATCAGCGAGGCCCCGCACACGCTGTCCTCGACGAAGCAGAAGATGCCGCCGCCGACCGAGGCGAACGGCTTGTTGCGATCGGGCCGCCGCGCGTCGCCAGGAAATTTCACCTCGCTGGGCGGCTCGGGCTCGTAGAACGGGCCGAAGTCCTCGGGCTCCTCGAACTTGGCGGGATCGGCTTTTTTCGCCGGCTGCTCGGGTTGCTCGGGCGCAGCCTCGAGCTCGCCGAACTCCACCGCGGGGTTCTCTGAATAGTTGGGCAAGGGTGCGAGCGCACCTTGACCGCCGGAGGGATTCGACGTGTCCGCGTCGGGGTCCGCCTCGAGCTCGCCGAACGACTCGTCCGTGCTCGGCTGGTCGCCCGCTTGCTCGTCGGCTCTCGTCGTGTCTTCGGGCGCCGCCGACTCGGGCGGGGCTGCGAGCAGAGAGAGGCTGAGCAGGTGCGCGAGCACGGGTCGGGCCGGAGTCTACACCAGGATTCGAGCGCATACGGCGCTGTCGCTACGCCTTGGTCTCGCGCCCGTCGAGGTGGGGGATGAAGAAGATCAGCACCATGCTCGGGATCGTGGCCAGGAACGTGAACCCGAAGTAGTTGGCAAAGCCGATCGCCTCGGCCAAGAACCCGCTCGCAACTCCGGCGACCGTGAAGCTCAGGCTCATCAGCGCCGACACGATCGCGAAGTGCCCGGCCTTGTGCGCCGGGTCGCAGGTCCGCATCAGGTAGACCATGAACACGGCCGTGCCGAGCCCGGCGCCCGCGTGCTCGATCGCGATGATCGCCGCGACCGTGACGGTCCCGACCGACGCGGGATCGGGGACCAAGGCCAGACCGACGTAGAGTAAGTTGAGCAGGTTCTGCGCGAGCACGAACGGCCAGATCCAGCGGCGCAGGCCGTCGCGGGCGATCAAGCGGCCGCCGACGATCGTGGCCGCGAACGATGCCAGCACGCCGATCGTGCCGTTGGCGACCCCGTAGACCTCGAGCGGCAGCTGCACGACGTCGTCGAAGAACGGCCAGCGCATCTTCTGAAGGAACGACTCGCCCGTGCGAAACAGGATCACGAACGCGAGCATGATCCCGACCTTTGGCTGCGCGAGGAAGCTGACGAAGCTCTCGACGTAGGCCGAGCTCGCGCCTTCACGATGCCGACGGAAGCGACGACGCACGAGCGGGACCAGCAGCAGCAGCGCGAGCGCGAGCCCGATCACCGCCCAGCCGCCGACGCCGATCTCGGCCAGCCACGGCACGTCGCGGGTCAGCGCCTCGAAGCGAAACGAGAGCGCGGTGCCCAGCGCCCAGCGCTGCTCGAGCACGATCAACGCGGCCGCGGTCAACCACAGCGGGAGCACGCGCCAGCTCAGCAGCGCCCGCACCAGCGCGTGCCAGGGCTGCTTGGCCTGCTCGGTCCGCGGCAGCGCGTAGACGTGATAGGCGAGCAGCCCGGCCATGCCGACCGCCGCGATCAGCAGCCCGAGCGTCCAGCTCGACCACGCGCTCAGGGCCACCAGCGGGCCGCCGATCACCAGCACGGCGATGCGGTACGCGGCCGCGCGGTAGCCCACGAACTTCGACTGCTCGTCGCCGTCGAGCGCCTCCATGTAGAAGCCGTCGATCGCGATGTCGTGGGTGGCCGAGAGCAGCGCGAGCACCACGAAGCCGATCGCCAGAGGCATCAGCGCGATCTCGCTGCCGGCCGCGAGCAAACCGAGCAGCACCAGCACCGCGACGATCACGACCTCGATCCCGAGCAGCCAGCGGCGCTTGGTCTCGTAGTTGTCGAGCAGCGGGCCCCACAAGAACTTGAAGTTCCACGGCAGGTGAAAGAGCGAGGTCAGCCCGACCACCTGCAGCGACGCGCCCAGCTCCTTGAAGAGGATGTCGGCGACGTTGTTGACGACCGCATACGGGAAGCCCTCGGCGAAGTAGGTCGACGAGACCCACAGGTGCGGGCTCTTCGAGCGGGCCGTTCGCTCCTGGTTCTCGCTCACGAGCTCAACGCCAAGGCGATCGCCGCGACCGCGACCACGAGCCCGACTGCGATCGCGGCCCACGGGATCTTGCGCGGGGTTGTGGTGGCCTGCTCGGGCTCGGGCGCGAGCTCGTCGCGTTGCCGGGCGGCGCGGAGCGAGCGAGCGAAGCGCTGCATGTCCGAGTAGCGATGCTCACGATCCTTCTCGAGCGCCTGCAGGATCACCGCGTCGACGATCTTCGGCAGCGCGCCCGCGGCCATGACCTTGCTCGGTGGCGTCGGCAGCTCGGACATGTGCCGCTGCATGATCTCGAACTCGTCGCCGCCCTCGAACGGCACGCGCCCGCTGACCAGCTGGTAGAGCAGCACGCCGATCCCGTAGACGTCGACGCGACCGTCGAGCTCGAGCCCCTCGCCCTGCTCCGGCGACATGTACTCGGGCGTGCCGACCGAGACGCCCGTGCGGGTCTCGATCGCCGCGAGATCGGGATCCATCAGCTTGGCGATCCCGAAGTCGAGCACCTTGACGAAGTCGCGGCCACGCTCGGGCTCGCGCTCTTCAGCCGCTGGGTGGCGTGAAGAAGCGACCAGCACGAAATTCTCCGGCTTGACGTCGCGGTGGATGATCCCGGCCGCGTGGGCGGCGTGCAGCGCCTCGCAGATCTGCTCGGCGATCACGAACGCGCGCCGCCACGGCAGCGGGCCCTCGGCTTTCAGGATCGCGAGCAGGTCGGGCCCGTCGCAGAACTCCATCGCGTAGAAGGGCGTGCCCGTGCGGGTGTGGCCGAAGCCGAGCACCGAGACGATGTGCTCGTTGCCGATCCGCGAGGCCGCGTTGGCCTCCTGCTGGAAGCGGGCGAACAGATCCTCGGTGTGCAGCAGCTCCTTGCGCAGCGCCTTGATCGCGACCGCCTGGCCGTCGCGATCGCGCGCGCGCCAGACCGTACCCATGCCACCCGCGCCGAGCCGGGCCTCGACGGTCCAGCGCCCATCCAGGGTCTGACCGACGAGGTCTTCTTCGAGCTCGTCGCTGGCTCCGCGCGCAGGCATCGGCTCTGCGCTGGGTACCACAGTCGGTCAGACCTTCGCAGGTTTTCGCAGCTTTTGGAGGAGGACGGCAGTCAGCCCGGCGAGCAAGATCGGCCCAGCGACCAGCGCCGCGAGCCCCGGTCGCGCGAACGCATCGGCTTCGTGCCAGCCGAGGAAGTGCCGCCAGATCAGCACCGCCGAGACCAGCGCGAGCGTGACCGCAGCGACGCGCAGGGCCAACGTCGCGCGAGCCCAGGCCAGCGCGAGCCCGATCGCCGCGAACGGCAGGATCGGGATCAGGTAGCGATGATCCTCGGTGCCGCCGCCCCACGGCGTGCGATGCAGCGCGAGCACCAGCATCCACGGCACGAAGCCCAGCAGCGCCCGCGCGCAGCGGCGGGTCGTCGAGTCGGCGTCGCCTCGCACACCCATGCCGAGCAACGTCGCAAGCCCGACCAGCACGATCGGCGCCTGCGCCAGCAACCCCGCGCCGCGGCCGAGCCCCCACAGCGTCCAGAGCCCGTCGAGCAGGTTGCCGGAGAAGGTCGAGCCGCGCTCGCGCGCGAACGCGAAGTTGCTCTGATGATCGTAGCCGACCGCCAGGGGACCCCCGAACGCCGCGGCGTGATAGGCCAGGCTCGCGAGCACGATCGGCGCGGCCCCGAGCGCGACCGCACCCCAGCGACGCCACGGGATCAGCACGAGCCCGATCGGCACGATCGCCAGCAACAGCAGATAGTCGCAGGCGATCGCCCACGCGCCTGCGAGCCCGGTCAACATCGCCGTGCGCATCGTCGAGCTCGGCTCGCGCTCGAGCGTGACGACCCCGAGCAAGAAGCCGGCGACCGCCGTCGCAGCGCTGACGTGGGAGAACAACGCGGTCGAATAGGGACCCCACGCGCTCGCCAACCCAAGGCTCGCAATCGCAAACAGCCGCGCGCTCACGTCGAGCTTCGGGATGCGCCGCAACAAGCGATCGATCAGCACGAGCCCGAGCAATCCGATCAGCACCGCGTGGATCGAGATCGCGATCGAGCTGCCGATCACCTTCGCCAGCTGCGGCCCGCTCGAGCCCGCAGCCGAGCGAGCGGCATAGGTGGCGATGTACGGCAGCGCCCCCGGCAGCGGCTCGACCTCGCGGCCCGACCGCGCCTGCTCGACCGCGCGCTCGAACATCGCGGGATCGAGTCGGTCACCCAGCCACGTCGCCGGCAGCGCTGCGAAGGCGGTCCCGGGAGGACGATCGGAGTAGGCGTGACCCTCACGTTCGGCGAGATCGACCTCGAGCGTCAGCGCGCGATCGGGATCGATCGCGGTCTCGCCCCGCAGCACCAGCGCACGGGCGAGCGCGAGGTGGGAGCCGTCGTTGCTGCTGATCAGCCCCGAGCTGTTCGCGGTCCACACGAAGGCCAGCGCAAACCAGAGCACCCACTCGAACAATTTGCTCGCCGAGCTCGGAGCAAGCGAGCGCTTCGGGATCTCGTCGGTCATGGCTCTCGCTGGCGTCGCAGATCGCCCCGGCTGGTCCAGTATGCCTGTCTCGCTCGATCGCTCCGATGGGCAATATCGCGGGCGCGCTGGGGATCTGCGGGCGCTCGCACGGCGCAGACGACTCCGCGCGCGCGCAGACTCGACGCTCGCGCTGCGGCCGAAAACGCCACACCGACTGCTCGGCCGCCGCTATCGTCGAGGCGGTGACCGACGCCCCCGAGTCCGAGCCGCCCGCGCGACGATCCGCAGCCGAGCTTCGCTTCGATCGGGTCCGCGCTCGCATCGGAGCCTTCTTGGCGCCGCTGGTGTTGCTCGGACTGCTGCTCGTGCCCATGCCCGGTCTGAGCCCCGAGGCGCATCGCTTGGCCGCGATCGGAGGCATGACGGTGGTCTTGTGGATCACCGAGGCGATCCCGCTCGCGGTCTCGGCCTTGCTCGCGCCTGCGCTGTGCGTGCTGCTCGACGTGGCCCCGGCCAAGGACGCGTTTGCAGCGTTCGCGCACCCGCTGATCTTCCTGTTCCTCGGCGGGTTCATGCTCGCCGAGGCGCTGTCGGTGCAGGGCTTCGATCGCCGCGCCGCGCTGTGGCTGCTCTCGCGCGAGCTGCTCAACGGCTCGCCGACGCGAGCGATGATCGCCGTCGCAGGCACGGCGTTCGGCTTCTCGATGTGGATCAGCAACACCGCGACGACCGCGATGATGGTGCCGATCGCCGTGGGTCTGTGCGCGAGCATCCGCAAGCTGTGTCCGCCCGATCCGGAGATCCGCGCGCGGCAGCAGCGATTCGAGGAGGGCATGCTGATCACGCTCGCGTATGCGGCCTCGATCGGGGGCATCTGCACGCCGATCGGCACGGCCCCGAACATGATCGCGCTCGGTCACCTCGAGGAGTTCGTCGACGTCCGCATCGACTTCCTGCAGTGGATGAGCTTCGCCGTGCCGATCGGCGTGGTCGCGCTGATCGTCATGCTGACGCTCGCGCGCCTGCACTGGCCCCCGGCGATCGAGCGCGTCGAAGGGCTCACCGCCAGCGTCCGTCGCGAGCTCGACGCGCTCGGCCCGATCACGCCCGGCGAGCGGCGGGCGGTCGGCGTGTTCGGTATCGCGATCGTCGGCTGGCTGAGCCCTGCGATCCTACGACTGACCTTGGGGCAAGATGCCCCATCGTCAGTCTGGGCCGAGCGCGCCCTGCAAGAGAGCGTCGTCGCGTTGCTCGCCGCCAGCTTGCTGTTCGTAATTCCGTCGGGCGACGCCGACGCGCGAAATCGGGAGTCGTCGAGCGTGCGCAGCGGGGGCACCGAAGTTGCAGACCGCGGCCGTGGGGATGGCGGGCATTGGCAACCACTGCTGACTTGGAAGCGCGCTTCGTCGATCGACTGGGGGACCTTGTTTCTGCTCGGCGGCGGCTTGGCCCTCGGCGAATTGACGGTCGACACCGGGCTTGCGCAGGCGATCGGCGATCAGATCGGAGCGCGGCTCGATTCCGGTACGCCGCCGCTGGTGCTGATCCTCGTTCTCACCGCGCTCGCGCTCTACCTGACCGAGTTGGTGAGCAACACGGCAATCACCAACATGATGTTGCCGGTCGTGGTGCCGTTGGCCGTGCGAGCAGGACTGGATCCTGTACCTGTGACCTTGGCGGTCACACTCGCGGCGAGCTTCGCGTTCATGCTCCCGGTTTCTACACCCCCGAACGCGATCGCCTATGGAACCGGGTTGGTTCGCATTCCGACGATGGTGCGCTTCGGCGCGAGGCTCGACCTGTTGAGCTTGGTCTTGCTCGTCGCCGTGGGAGCGTGGGTGCTTCCGCTGATGCGATTCTGGTGAAGCGAAGGTTCGATTTCGTACCGCGCTTCTTCGCGAACACACTGCTGATACGCACACCTCGAAGGCGCGCCACACATCGCGATTTCGGGCCGAAAACCGAGTGGGGCGAATTTCCCCAACACTCACCAACCCTGGTCAGGCGGGCCGGAAAGCGATATGGTCGCTATGGGTCCGCGCTCGTCGAAACATCGGCTTGTTCCGTGCATTCGAGTCGCCATTGCGCCGGAGACTTCCAATGAGCATCGCGTCCACTCCCAAGCTCGTGCCGCGATCGGTCCCTGCCCGACGAGAGACGCGAGTCGCGGATCAGATCGCCGAGGTCCTGGTTCGCCATCGAATCGATCGGGTGTTCGGCATTCCTGGTGGCGCGATTTCTCCGGTCTTCGATGCGCTCTACGCTGCGAACATCCAGCTGGTCACTTGCCAGCACGAGACCATGGCCGTCTATGCGGCGGCTGGCTATGCGCGCGTGACCGGTTGTCCGGGCGTGGTCGCAGTGACCTCGGGACCCGGGGCTCTCAACGCACTCACGGGCCTGGCGTCGGCAGGCCGCGACGAGCTCCCGGTGATGGTGCTCTCGGGCGAGGCCGACATGCGGAATTTCGGCCGTTCGCCGCTGCAGGACGGCAGCGCCTCGGGCCTCGATCTGCTCACGCTGGTCCGGCCGTTGACCAAATTCGCCGAGATGGCGATGCGACCCGAGCGAGCGCCGACGGTCGTCGATCAGGCGCTTTCGATCATCAGCCAGCAGCCGTGCGGGGCCGCGTTCGTCAGCTTGCCGGTCAACCTCACGCACTCGTCGGTGATCCCCGCGTGGATGCCCGGGCTGATCAATCGCGGGCTCGAGCCTGATGTCGCGGGCTGTCGACGGATTGCGAGCATGCTCGCGGGCGCATCGCGGCCGGCGATCATGCTGGGGGTCGGAGCCAAGCGAGCGGGCATTGGCCAGCTGGTGGTCGAGATCGCCGAGGCCATGCGCGTACCGGTGCTCACCGATATCGAGGGCAAGGGCGTGTTCCCGGAGTCGCACCCGCTCGCGCTCGGTGTGTTCGGCGTGGGCAATCGCGGCAAGGCGCACGCGTATCTGGCCGAGCCTGTCGATCTGTTGCTGACGATCGGTTGTCGCCTCGACGACACGACCACCGGTGGCTACGCCGACGTGCTGCGCCCCGAGTACGGCGAGCTCGTGCAGCTCGATCACGATCCCAACCGCATCGGCCGCTCGTATCCGCCGGACCTGGCCATGTGTGCGGACCTCGGGCGCACGTTGCAGCTCATCCAGGAGCTGCTGCCCAATCCCACGCCACAGCAGCTGCTCGATCGGGATCGCGTCATTCGTCCGTTTCGGCCGGAGCCCGAGCAAGCGGTCAGCTACGAGAGCGTGGCTCCCCATGATCCGCGGTTGATCGCGCCTGCGGTGCGCGAGGTGGTCGGCTCCGAGGCGGCGTTCGTCTGCGACATCGGCAACCACATGCTGTTCACCGCGCAGAGCCTGTCGGTCGACCATCCCGACGCGTTTTGGGCCTCGCTCGGGCTCGGCGGGATGGGCTCGGGCATCGGCACGGCGATCGGCATGCAGCTGGCCCACGGCCACCTCAAGCAGGTCGTGTGCATCTGCGGCGATGGCAGCATGATGATGAGCGGCAACGAGCTGGCGACCTGCGCTCGCTACAACATTCCGCTGATCACCGTGGTGTTCAACGATCGCCAGCTGGGGATGGTCGAGCAGGGATTCCGCGGCCTGTTCGGACGCTCGCCGGACTTCCGCAATCCCGAGGTCGATTTCGCCAGCTATGGGCGCTCGCTCGGGCTCGCCGCCGAGCGGCTCGACAACCTCGCCGACCTGCCCGACATCATCGCCAACTACGCCGGGCGGCCGCTGTTGATCGACGTGCCGATCAACCCGGATGCGACCACCGCCAACGTGCGAGTGGACATTCTCTCGTCCGATTCTGACTGACCGATTGTTCCCGCCGCGATGCGGCTCAGATCGCGCTGCGCGGATGAGCAACTCCAACAAGCGCTTCGAAGACGGCCCCGCGGAGCGTTTTCCTGCGCCGGACAGCTTGGCCGCGCATGTGGTGGATTGGCGCGATGGCGGGGCGATTCACGGGTACGGAGTACGGGACGACCTCGCCTCGAACTTCGCCCCGCATGAAGTGCTGCTGCTCGGATTGACGGGCGTCGAGGCGTCGGCCACCCACGGCCGAGCATTCGGCATGGCGCTGACGTGGCTCGCGGCCTGTCATGTCGGGCTCGCGCCCACGCACTCGGCCGTGCTCGCGCGAGTGTCGGGCGCGCCCACCTCTGCGATCGTCGGGATTGCGGCCACGGTCGCGGCGCGCGAGGCCGAGCACCAGCTCGGCGAGCACCAGGCCCTGCTCGATTGGCTCGATGCGGAGCCACGCGGGGCGTTCGAGGGCTGGTCGGAGCGCGGCGACCAGTGGCGACGTCGGCTGGCGGACGCGTGCGGCCTCGATCTGGTCGAGCTCGAGCTTGCGCGCGACGAGCTCTCGGCTGCGTTGATCGTGTTTCATGCCGTGGGTCTGCGATCGCGAGCCCGCATGGTCGCGGCCTGGGCCTGGGCGCGGATGATCGGCTCGCTGGCCGAAGCGCTGGCCGAAGCCGGCTTGGACATGCGCACGTATCCGCTGCGATTGCCAACCTTCGAATATGTGGAGGACCCATGATTCGGCTGCAGACGCGGGTGGCCAAGGCTGGTTGGGGAGACCATCGTTTTCGGGGTCACGGCGTGTACGAAGACCTGTTGGGCAAGACCTCGCTGAGTCAGCTGCTGGCGCTGGCGCTCGGCGTGACACTCAATGCAGAAGAGGCGGTATTTCTAGACGAGCTGGCCGTCAGCTCGACGCTCGCCGATCCGCACATTTGGCCGCTGAAGCTGACCCGCGTGGCCGGAGCCCATGGCGGATCGCTGATGACCGGCCTCGCGGCTGGTCTACTGGCGACGGACGGTCCGTTGATGGGCGCTGGCGCGGTGGGGCCGGCCGCCGAGTGGCTGCATCAATTGGTGCAGTCGAAGTCGATTCCGCTGATTCGCGCCGAAGTTCGTGCGGTGTTGGCTGCGGGCGGGCGCCTGCCCGGATTTGGCGTGCCGGCGAGGCGCGTCGACGAACGAGTGAGCGCGATCGATCGCTGCGTCGTCGCGCGTGGTCGCGCTGCGTTGCCCTGCTGGGCGGCCTGGACCGCGATTGTCGAAGAAACCCGTGAACGATCGCTCGAACCAAACCTCGCCAGCGCGTTTTCGGCAGTGGTGCTCGACCTCGGATTTCCACCGAATCGCGCCGCCGCTGTGATGCACTTGTGCCTGCTCGCGTGTTTTCTAGCGAACACGGTCGAAGGCATGGATCAGCAGCCCGAGATCCTGCGCAGCATTCCGAGCGAGAGCATGCAATATTGTGGTCCGGCTCGTCGGCCGACGAGCCGCGCTTCGTCGCGCTGATCTCTCGATCGAGCAACATGCGCACTCGACCTCGATCGTAGCGGTGTGCGAGACTGGCTCATGCTCGGAAGACCGCACGAGGTGCGCATGTGCGTGATTTGAAGGGCAAAGTCATCATCCTCACGGGCGCGAGTTCGGGCATTGGTCGCGCGACCGCGTTGGCGCTGGCCCGCCACGGCGCCGTGCTCCACCTGGTCGCGCGACGTGAGGCGCTGCTCGAGCAAGTCTGCGCCGACGCGCGTGCGCGGGGTGGCTCCGCCACGCCGCATGTCTTCGACGTCCGCGATCCGGACGCGTTCGCGCGCATGGTCGAGCAGATCACCGCGCAGCACAGTCGGGTCGACGTCCTGATCAACAATGCCGGCGTCGGCGCGATGAAGTCGTTTCTGGAGACCACCGATGATGATTGGAAATGGACCGTGGATACCAATCTCCACTCGGTGATCAACAGCATTCGCGCGGTGCTGCCGGGCATGCTCGAGCGAGGCGAGGGTACGATCGTGAACGTGGCCTCGCTCGCCGGGCTCATGGCCAACACGCTGGCAGCCTATTCGGCGTCCAAGGCAGCCGTCATTGGTCTGTCCGAGTCGCTGGTCCTGGAATATGGCGATCGTGGAATCGATATCGTCGTGGTGTGTCCCGGCATCATCGACACGGACATCGCCAATGCGGGCATTCTCGCCGGGCGCGCGGCCGAGTCGGTCGGCCAGAACCTCCAGAAAGTGCTGAGCACTCACGGCGCGCGGCCGGAGGCCGTCGCTCGCGACATTGTCGCGGCCATTCGTCGGCCTCGCTTTTTGATCCTATCCCCTGCGCACGCGACCGTGCTGCGCACGCTGCATAGCATGTTTCCGGGGCTGACCCGCTCGCTGGTCCGCCGGCTGTCCTAACTAATCATCCGAAAACAGCTCGGCCATCGTGCTCGCAGCCGGGCGCTCGCCGGTGCCGAGCGGAATGCGTGCGGTCAATGTCACCCGCTTGCGATCGGCGGTCGCGCTCAGGTGACCGCCGATGTTCTGGACGATCCGCTCGCAGGTCGAGTAGGCGTTCAGGATCGGGACGTGGTTCGTGGGACTGGGCGCGCTGACCCGCACGGCCAGGTAGGGGCCGGGCTCTGGTGTCTGCGAGCCGTTGGAGGTGAGCTGCTCGAACGCAGCCCGCGGCGGTCCGTCGAGCGTCTCACGCTCGAGCACCGCCTCGATCGGGACACCCGGCTCGACTGTGTCACGGCACGCGAGCAGCAGATTGATCAGGAGGATCTGCAGATCACCCGAGGAGATCGGCACCTCGAGCTGGGGGTCGGCGCAGCGGATCGAGAGCGGGTTGCTCTCGAGCGAGCCTCGCACGGCGCCGCGCACCGGCTCGATGATCTCGCCCACGACCGTGTACTGCGGCGTGGTCGAAGTCAGCGCCCACGCCTCGAGCACGTCGGCTTGCGTGTCGAGCGGCGGAGAGGTGGTCGTTCGCTTGCGCGGCGTGGGAGGTGGACTCGCCGACTCCAACATGCCAGCGGGCGGCAAGTCGTGCTGAGACTCGTCGAGCTTGAGCGACCCCTCGATGCTCAACGCCAGCATGCCGACCTCCTCCTCGACGTCGGAGAACTCGCTGAGCAACGCACGATCCTGCAGGCCCAGGCGCCGGCCGAGGTTGCGCGCGACTCGATCATGCTCGGCTGCGGCGAGCACATTTTCGCCTTTCAGCAGGCGCGACAAGGTCAGGTGAGCCATCCGCGTGACGTGGAGGTTCTCGTGCACGTCGAACTCCGCGACGATCCCCGACGCGATGCGCCGCGCTTTGTCCAGCTCGTTCGCGTGCACGGCCAGCTGCAGATCGAGGTGCGCGGCGAGGATCCTCAGACGCGGCGAGCCTTTGGCCGCGCGCCGGAATTTTCGCGTCGCGTAGCGCAGCAACTTGCGGTCGGCCGCGGTCGGCTGCGGACGCTCGAGCATCACCAAGACGGTGATGAGGTGCAGCTCCTGGCAGTACTCCGGGATGCCCGGCAATTCTCCGAGGATGTCCTGGCCCGCGCGCACCTGGGCGACGGCGATGTCCCACGACTTCGCCTCGTACGCGGCATGGGCAAGATAGACCCGCGCCATCAGCCGCTCGATGCCGGTCATGTCGTCGGCTTCGATCTGCGAGGCGAGGGCGACGAAGCGCTCCTCGAGATCGGTCCGACCTTGGCGGGCGAGCACGTGCAGCTTGAGCGCCTCGAGCGACGCCGTGGCCACGAATTTGCCGTGCCGACGAGCCGTGGCCATCGCCTCTTCGAACCAACCGAGCACGACGTTGGCAGGCTCGCGGTCGCGGCCGTAGAGGCCCTTGAACATGATCGACAGGATCGAGATCGACACGTCGCCGGTCTCGCGAAACGCCGCGATCGCGTCGTCGAGCAGATCTTGGCCCTCCTCGTAGCGGTCCGAGGGCAGCAAGCTGACGTGGCCCCAATTGTGGTTGGCCCAGCCCTGCGCCCACGAGTCGTTGGCACGCTGGGCGATCGCCAGCGCGGCGGCGAAGATCTCGTTGGCCTTGTCGTAGCGGCCGAGCGCCGCCCACATCGAGCCCTCGATGCTGCGAACCATTGCCGCGGCGCCGCTCTCGAGGCCCTTGGAGATCCAGTGACCGCGCGCGACATACATGGGCATCGCGAGCGGGTCGTCGACCAGGCTCATGATCGTGAGCCAGGAATAGAGTCGGCAGACCGGGTCGCGAACCGACATGTCCATCTTCGGGTTCGTGAACCAGGATCGGAAGACCGAGCCGATCAGCGCCGCGATCTTGCCGATCGACGAGGTGGGGATCGGCTCGGACACGACCTCCAGGGCCATGTGGGCGAGCTGTCGCGCCTCGGTGTTGGCCGACTTCGAGAACAGGAACGCGACGGCCTTCGCGGCGGTCCCGACGGCGTGGGCGGGCTCGCTGGTGGCGATGATCGCCGTGTACAGCGAGACGGCAGTGTCGACGTCGTCGAGCAGCAGGCAGATGTCGGCGAGGCCCTCGGCGGCGAGGCTGCGCTGCTCGGGGTCGCGGCTGTGCTCGAGCGCGCGCTCGAGGTGCCAGCGGGCGCGCTCGAGATCGTAGACGGCGAGGCGCTCGCGGCCGGCGTCGACGTGGAGACGGGAGAGACGATCGAAGGTCTCGGCGCTGGCCTCGGGATCGAGGGCGAGATCGCGGTGGTAGGCGATCTGGGCGACGGGGGCCTTCTGCTGGATGAGCAGCTCGGCGGCGTGGGCGTGGGCGTCGCGGCGCTGCTGCTCGTCGAACGACTCGAACACGAGCTCGCGGATCGAGTCGTGCGGGAACCGGACGCCGTGCGCGGTGCGAGTGAGGATGCCGCGATCGATCAGATCATCGATGGCCTCGTCGATGTTGCCGGTCCGGGCGAGCGCTGCGAGCTCGCTGGCGCCGAGCTCGACGCCGAGCACGGCGATGCGCAGCGCGAGCTCGCGGATGCTGGGCGTGGCGGCGGCGAGCCGAGCACCGAAGACGTCGTAGACCTCGAGGCGGCTGCCGTCGTCGCGCAGGCGACCGCGGGTCCGCCATACGCCGTCGTCGAGGCCGCGGATCAGCCGGCCGCGATCGATCCACGCGCGCAGGTTGGTCCAGGCTGCGAGCGGCAGGCCGTTGCTGATCGACCACAGCGTCTGGCTGAGCGCGTGGACGTCGGCGATCTCGCCCGGCAGCGCGTCGTCGAGCAGCTGCTCGATGTCGGCGACGCCGAGCGGCGCGAGCTCGATCGCCTGGAAGTCGAAGTCGGGCTCGTAGCCGGCCTCGCTGCGCAGGCCGGTGATCACCAGGGTGTGATGAGCGGGGCGGCTCTGCGTGAGGATCTTGAGCACCGCGGCCGAGCTCGCGTCGATCGACTCGAGGTTGTCGAGCGCCAGCACCAGCGGGCGCTTCGGCGTGCCGATCGATCGCAGCAGATCGGCGATCACGGCGGTGTGACGGCTGAAGTCCTCGCCGAGCTCGAGCGGGGGCAGCTCCTCGACGTTGCGCAGCACGGCGCCGAGCGAAGGGGCGCTGCGCGTGACGATGGCCCCGAGGTGTCGGGTCGCGCGGTTGATCCGACGGCGGATGTCGTCGCGCTCGTCGAGGCCGAGCTCGGCGAGCACCTCGGGCAATTGCTCGAGCGCGTTGAGCAGGCCGCCGCGGCTGTCGGCGCTGTGCTCCTGCCAGGCGCCGGTCAGCACGATCGCGTCGTCGGCCGCGGCCCGGGCTGCGACGAATTGGCTGAGTAGCCGCGACTTGCCGACGCCGCGCTGACCCTGCACGACCAGCGCGGTCGGCTGCGCGATCTGGGCCTGATCGAGGCCGCGGCCGAGCTCGCCGAGCGCACGCGAGCGGCCGACGAAGGGCGGCTCGCCAGGCAGCTGTGGCGCGGGCGGGAGCTCGCCGAGCTGCATGAGTTGCTCGCGCAGCTCGGTCGCGCTGGTCGAGACGCCGAGCGTGAGCTCGAGCTCGGGGCCAGCCAGCGATCGCAGCAGCTCGATCAGCGCCGCGACGTCGCGCTGCTGGGCCGGGATCTCGGCGGGCGCTTCATCGCCGACGGGCAGCAGATGGGTGAAGCGATCGAGGCCGAGGTGGCCGTCGTCGAGCCGCAGCATCTCGCGGCTGAAGCGGACGCCGTCGACGTTGGCGGCGTGCAGCTGCGCGAGCAGGCTCGCGAGCTGGACCCCGAGCGCGGCCAGCTTGCGCAGCGCGAGGGTCGGCGCGTCGTCGAGCGTGCGTCCGGCAACCGGCTCGCACACGAGCACGAAGCGATCGCCCGCGCGCTCGAGCGCGAACACCCGCGGCTGCACGTGACTCTCGATCGCGCACGCGCGGCGCAGGCGAGCTTCGGCGCGGGGCTCGCGAGCGACCGGCAGCAAGTGCAGCTCGAGCCGATGCTGGCTGGCCGCGTCGCCGAGCTTGCGCGCGAGGTCGGTGACCGGCACCACCGTGGTCTCGTCGAGCGTGCGGCGATCGCCGACGATGCAGAAGCGACCACCCACGATCACGCCGGTCTCGAGGCGAGCGTCGTCGAGCCCCGCGAGGGTGCCGAGAACTCGAGGTGTGTCGCCGGTCGGCATGGTGGAGGAGCGAGCGCAGCGAAGTGCTTTTAGCCGCGGAGCGGCGTGAGGACATCAGGCCCGAGGCACACCGAAGGTGAAGCGCGAGCCCTCACCGAGCTTGGACTGCAGCTGCAGCGTGCCGCCCCAAGCTTCGACGAGACGCTTGCAGGTCGGCAGTCCCACGCCCGACCCCTTCTCCTTGGTCGTGAAGAACATGTCGAAGATCTTGTGCTGCACCTCCGGCGCGATGCCGGGGCCGTTGTCGGCCACTTGCACGAACACGTCGTCGGTCGCAACCCAGGCCGACAGCGTAACGCGACCTGCGGGTCCGTCGGGGATCACATCGATCGCGTTGTTGATGAGATTCGCGAGCACGCGCAGCAGCGCCCCGCGCGGCGCCAACACGTCGGTGCGCGGCGGCTCTTCGAGCAACAATCGGCCCTTCGAGACACGACGATGCATCCGCACCGTGGTCTTGAGCAGATCGGGCAGGTCGACCACGGTGCCGGCTCCGGCGCCGCGCTGCACCGCGACACCGTCACGAGTGATGTTCGCCATGGTGATCGCGACCAAGCGCAGCTCGTCGAGGCTGCGCAGCACGTCGCGAACCTTGTCGGGCTCGGCTGTGGTTGCCGCCATCCCGAGCACACCAGTGCGCGAGTGATCGATGTGGGCGATCAACACTTGCAGCAGCGAGCGCAGGTCGTGCATGGCCCCGGCCGCGAGCATGGCCGTCGAGGCCACGTCGAGCTGCTCGGCGAGGCGCTCGATGAAGCTCGTCGCCGAGCCCTCGGCCTTGACCCTTTGGCCAAGCTGATCGAGGAACCCCAGCAAGCTGCGGCCAAATTCGTCCGCGTCGCCCAGCTCTCGGTACAACCGATCGAGCTCAGCCCTGAGATCCATTCCGCCCTTGGCTTCGGCGCGGTCGATCATCCGAGGTCCAGAGAGGATGTCCCGAAACGGTGCATGCGGGGGAGCAGGGTTGACGATCTTCGCGAGCGTGTCCGTTCGACCAGGAGGAATGTACAAAAGAACGCGAGACAATACTTGCCCCCCGCGGCCAGCTCGGTGTGAGCCGCGTGCGGCCGCTTCGCGGCCGTTCGCTCGCTTGCGAGCGAAGCGGATCGGTTCGTGGGTTTCGACCGAACGTAGTGCCCCCCGTCGGGGGGCTTGGGCTCCTCGCGGGTGGGGAGAGGTGCTCGTTCGAGACCTCGCGAAGCTCCTTAGCTTCGGCGAGGCTTGTCTGGAGACCCTCGCGAAGCTCCTTAGC
>DATLLB010000480.1:0-3175 GCA_035538075.1 Enhygromyxa sp. | reverse complement strand
GCCAGCTGAAACAGCGAGAGCAGATCGTCGGGGTCGATGCGGGTGACCTCTTCGAGCGTGGCGATCGCGAGGTCGACGTCCTCGAGCTCGTGCTGGGCCATCGCCGCGACCCGGCGCAGCGCGGCCAGTCGCTCGGGTCCGTCGTCGGTCTCGTCGGCCTGTCGCTGCAGGTTGGCCACCGCCTGCGGCCAGCGACGCATCTTCTCGTAGACGCGTCCAAGCGCGCGCAGGCACGAGGGGTTCTCGGGATCCTCGGCGACCGCGAGCTCGTAGACCTCGGCGGCGCGCGGCAGATCTTGGCGCAGGTTCTCGTGGACCTCGCCGAGCCGCAGCAGGATCGAGGCGCGGCCCGGACCCGACGAGACCGTGCGCGCCCACTCGTCGAGGTGCACGACCAGCCCGGCGTGATCGCCCATGTACTCGAGCAGCTCGGCCAGCGCGTCGCGGACCCAGCTGTGCTCGGGCATGTGGACCAGGCAAAAGCGCAGGTCCGACTCGAGCATGCGGACCAGATCCTTGCGATCTTCGGAGAGCTTCGGCAGCCCGGTCACGGTGTCGGCCGGATCGGGGCTCTCGTCGACCATGCGCCGGAGCATGTCGCGACGGATGCGAGCCATCTGCTCGCGGACCAGCGCCTGCTCGCGCGGAGCGTCGAGCGTTCGGGCCACGCGATCGAGCACGTGCAGGTTGGCCGGCAGACCTTCGGCGTCGCCCGAGGCCACGCGCTGCTCGATGTAGAGCGCGACCTCGGACAGCGGCGCGAGCATGTCGGAGCCGTCCGGCACCCGCGGCTCGCGGGCAGCCAGCTCGCGGACCAGATCCTCGACCGGCTCGCGCGAGTCAGCGAGGGTCAAGAACGCGAGATGCAGCGCCGTGCTGGCCGAGAGCGGGTCTTCGGCGATCTCGGCGAGATGGCGGTAGAGATGCCCGAGCCGCACCGCGTCGCCGGTCGCCGAGACCAGCCGGATCAGCCGACGCAGCGCGGTCTCTTCGGAGGGATCGGTGTCGTGCGCCTCCTGAACCAGCAGCAGGCGTAGCTCCTGCGCTTGCTCGGGATCGTCGAGGTCGGCCGCGCCCTCGGTCAGGTCGGCGAGATCGAGCAACAAGGAGACCTTCTCGCGCGAGCTCTTGCACAGCGTGACCCGGCGGCGAACCAGGTCGCGCGCGGTGTCGCGATCGTTGACCGCGGCCGCGGTCTCGCTCGCGAGCATCAGCGCCTCGCGGTGCTCGGGCTGGCAAGCGAGCGCCTCGCGGTAGGCCTCGAGCGCCCGCTTGCGGTTGCCCATCGACTCTTCGCAGAGCAGGCCAAACTCGACCCACGCGGCCGCGCGCTCGTCCGGGTCGGCCTTGGGGTCGGCGCCGATGCGCTCGAGCTCGGCCAGCTCCTCGGCCACCGAGTCGTCGCCCGAGCGCAGGTCGAGCAGGGTCTTGGCGATCGCGCTGCCGCTGTTGCGCAGCAGCAGCTGCCCGTCTTCGCGGCGACCGAGCCGATCGACCAGGATGCGCCCGGCCTCGGCCATCAACGCCGCGCTCACCACCGTGTCCTCGACCTGGCGGCTCTCCTCGGCCAGCTCCTCGGCGAGCGTCTGCCAAGCGTCGGCCGTGCCCGTGGGGACCGCCGTGGACAGCAAGCTCGAGTGCAGGCCCGAGTGCACCCCCCACAGCAACGAGGGGTTGTCGACCAGCGCGGGCGGACGCTGCTCGCCGCCCTCGCCACGCTCGACTTGATCGATCAGGTCGGAGAGATCGAGCGTGCCGCTGACGTCCTCGGACGCCGGCGCCGGCACGCCGGGCGCACGGGTCGTGAACATGTCCCCGCGCAGCTCGAGATCGGGCCGACGACGCGTCACGCCAACAGCTCCTCTTCACGCTCGCGCTCGAGCGCGACCTGATAGCCGAGCGAGCGACGCAGGCCGAGGTGATCATCGCTCAGCAAATAGCCGAGCAGGGCAGTCGCCCGCTCGGCGACCAGCACCCGCCGATCGCCGCCTTCGAGCAGGTTCTCCAGGGCCGGTCGGGGATCCGCCGAAGCGATCACGCCCGCGCGATCCTGGGCCATCATCATTGCCTCGCGCAAGCGGATCGGATCGAAGGTATCGGTCGACTGCGCGAACGCTCGAGCGGCGTGCACGAGGTCGCTGCGGCTGCTCGCGTCGGGCAGCGACTTGACCACCCAGCTGACGATGTTGCGATCGATGGTCGGCATCTCGCCGCGGCTCGACGCGAACGCCTCCTCGGGCAGCTCGATCGAGAGCGAGCGGCACAGTCCCATCAGCAAGCCGAGCAGTCGCGGCTCGGCGTCGTCGGCGTGCGAGCCAGGCAGCTGCGGAGCAGCGTGGAGATAGTCACCGCCCGTAGCCAGCCGCATGACCGCGCGACCGAGCATGTCGCGGGAGCGCGGCGCGAACGGGGTGCTGTTGACCCGGCGACCGACGATCAACGCCGGCGAGCTGCCGAGGTACGCGACCACGCCATCGCTCTCGTCGGGGTTCACGAACACCAGTGGCTGCGAGATGCCGAGCGCGTCGGCCAGCGCCCGCGCGACCATGACCACGCCCGAGTTGCTGGGTAGCGCGCGTGCGGCCGAGATCTCGACCGGCGGCGGCGGAGCGCCAGGCAGCGTGCTCAGCAGGAACACGCCCTCGTGCAGGAGATCGAGCGCCTGCGAGCAGGGCAGATCGCCGACCAGCAGATCGAGCGGCTTGCCGTCCTGCGCGGCCGGCAGCGGCCACGGCTCGGCCTGCAGGCGATCGCAGGGCGGCCACCGAGCTTCGTCGTCGCGCTCGCGGGCCGTGACCTCGACGATCGCGGTGGCCAGGTACACGCCGTCGATGTCGTCGAACATCTCGAACAGCTCGCGCAGCCCTCGGACCGGCGCGTGATCGATGCCGAAGTCGACGCGCACGCCGAACCGGCTGCGCACGCCCTCGGCCCGCAGCCACGCGCGATGATGGGCGACGCCAGCCAGCAGCGTGGCCTTGGCTTCCTCGCGCCGATCGAGCTTGAGCAGCGCGCGATGGAGCTCGCGCAGCACGTCGAGATCGGTGGGCTCGAGCAGCAGCAGCTCGCGCATCAGATCGACCGCGACGTCCGGCTGCCCGAGCGGACCGCGATGCAGATCGGCGAGCGCCCGCAGGCTGCGGACGCGCTGCTCGCCGTCGCCGAGCTCGACCAG
>DATLLB010000479.1:0-3464 GCA_035538075.1 Enhygromyxa sp. | reverse complement strand
ACGGACGAGCCCGAACAGCCCGAGCGTGGCGAGCCCCAGCAGCGCTCCGCCGATCGGCTGCGCGTCGTCGACCGAGCACGCGCAGCCGCCTGCGCCGAGCTGATCATCGGCGCCCGCGTCATCACCCTCGTTGCCGCCGTCATTCCCCGAGCCCTGGCCCTGGCTCTGGTTCCACTGCTCGAGCAGATCGTTGATCTCCTCGGTGCGGTCGGCGAGGTTGATGAGCGGCGCGTTGGCGGCCATGCCCTCCTGATCGACGTCCTCCTCCCACGGCATCTCGTCCTGGAAGGCCGGCCACGTCAGCGGATCGCCGGCCCCGAAGTAGACCTCGCGACCGTCGGGCAGCGCGACGGTCGTGCCGCCGTCGCAGTGCAGCGTCTGCGTGGCCATCTGCAGGAACGGGACGTCCGCGAGGTTGGGGTTCTCGCGGAACATCGGATCCGCGTTCATCTCGTTGGGCGAGATCGTCGTGTACATCCGCGTCAGGTAGGGGTTGGCGTTGACCAGCTCGACCGCGCGCAGACCCGGCTGGATGATGCGCTCGTCATAGGCCGCCGCGAACGCGGCCGCGTCCCAGGCGGTCAGATCGATCTGCCCCTCGTAGCACTCCATGCAGTCCCAGAACATCACCGGCTCGACGCCGTCCGGGACCGGCACGTACTGATCGAGCAGCGGCTGCAGCAGCGGGTGCATGGTCGTGCAGGTCAGGTCCCACTCGATGTCGCAGAACATCAGGTTCTGCGCGGCCAAGATGTCGTAGAGGCCGATCGGGCTGTCGACCAGCGAGGCGATCGGCGCGGGGTCCCAGGCATCGCTGTGGACACCCGCGAGGCTGATCACGTTGCTGGGCCCGGCGTACTCGGTCACGAACGCATTGCCGTCGGCCTGCTCGGCGTCGACGGCCATGGTGATGACCTCCTTGTAGTTGGCCGCGTTGTTGAACCAATCGATCTTCAGCGGGTTGACGAGCACGTGCCGGTAGTTGGTCGGGACCGTCCGCGCGTCGCCCAGGAAGAAGGTGCGGATGTCCATGTTCTCGGCCGCCGCGATCGCCGTCAGCCGGATCGGCACGCACGGCTCGACGCCCGCGTAGCGGATCACGATCGGGTGCACGTCCTCGACGCCCGCGTTGACGCCCAGCTTGAGCGCGACGAACAGGAAGTCCTCGGCCAGGTACTGCGCGATGATCGGCTCGGCGTTGGGATCCTGCTGGTAGCCGTTGTCGCCCAGCCACTGCATCACGCCCTCGACGGTGCCGCCGTCGAGCACCGCGATCTCGTACGCGCCGACGCTGTCTTGGAACACCACATCGGGACCGCCGGGATCGCCATCGCCGTCGCCATCACCCCCTGGGTCGCCCTCGTCGCCGCCGGTCGAGGCTCCGTTGTCGGGATCGCCGAAGTCGTCGTTGCCGCCGCAGAAGTCGGTCTGATTGTTGACCCCGTAGCGCGGCACCGATCCGTTGAGCATGTTGTCGAACAGGATCTGCGAGCCGACCTCGAACTCCGGCAGCGCCATCACCGGGATCACCCACGCGAACTTGTCGGCCGACGTGTTCGGATCGATCGTGATCTGGATGTGCGCCTCGACCGAGTTGTCGCCGATGTGAAAGAGGATGTTCTCACCGGTCTGATCGACCGGCATCGCCGTCGGTCCCGAGTCACAGAAATTTCCACCACAGGCCTGCGCCTCGCTGGGCAGCAGCATCGGGATCGCGGAGGCCAGCGCAACGCCGGCGAGAAGAGAAGCAAAGTGCAGCTTGGTAGGCATGGGCAGGGCTCGTTAAAGGAGTGCCCGATCATGTGCCATTTGCGGGCGCTTCGATCACACGGGTGCCCTCGCGCACCCGCGCTGCGGCAAAGCGCCCGAATTCCCCGCGAGAACGTCGGTGTGCCGCCAGCGCGAAAGCGCCCCGAGCCCGCTCAGCCCGGGACTGGCACGCGCTTGTAGGCGCAGAAGCTCGCGAGCGAGTCGGCCAGCAGCGCGGGGTTGTTGGCGAACTCCCACATCAAGGTGCTGGTCGGCGTCTTGCCGTAGTCGTGACCCGGGTAGAGGCGCGTGTGCTCGGGCAGGCTGCCGAGCTTGCGCTGCAGCGTGTCGAGCATCGCCGCGGGATCGGATCCCTCGTAGCTGACGCCGCCGCACGAGCCGACGAACAGCACGTCACCGGTGATCAACGCCTCGCTCTCGGGTCCGTACCAGCACACGCAACCGGGCGTGTGGCCGGGCGCCCAGATCGCTCGCATGCGACCGTCGCCGATCTTCACGTCCTCACCATCGGCGACCGACTCGACCTTGCTCGCGAAGCGGCGCGCGACCTCGAGCTCGAGCGGGTGACAGCGCACCACCGCGCCGGTCTCGGCGAACGCCTCGTCGAGCCCGGCCACGTGATCGTCGTGCGTGTGCGTGAGCAGGATCGTGGTGATCGTCCAGCCCTTTTGGCGCGCGACCTTCAGCAGGCGATCGACCTCGAACGCCGGGTCGACGAGCGCCGCCTCGCCGGTGATCGGGCAGCCGATCACCTCACAAAAATTTTGCAAGAGCCCAACCTCGAGCTGAACGATCTCCAGCGTGGAGTGGCGCACGAGCGGCACGAAACCACAGCCGCACGGGGCGGACAAGCGCCGCTCGCTCTCGCTTGACTGCGCGCGGCCTCCGGCAGTGCTCGTCTACCTTCGCGGACTCCGGCCAGCGAGCTGGCCTCCATCCGCTCCGGTTGACGGCCTCGCTGGCGAGCCCGTACAAGTCTCGGTCCGCCGCGATGGACCTCTCCTCCCTCAACCCTGCGCAGCGCGAGGCCGTCCTCCACACCCGCGGGCCGCTGTTGGTGCTGGCCGGCGCCGGCTCCGGCAAGACCCGGGTGATCACCCACCGCATCGCGCACCTGCTCGAGCAGGGCACCAAGCCCGAGAACATCGTCGCGCTCTCGTTCACCAACAAGGCCGCCGACGAGATGCGCGAGCGGCTGGCGAAGATGGTCGGCAAGCAGCGCGCCGAGTCGCTGGTGCTCGGCACCTTCCACAGCCTCGGGGCCTGGATGATGCGCGAGGATCCGCAGGGCTTCGGCGTGCCCAAGAAATTCCAGATCCTCGATCAGGGCGACGTCAACGGCATCATTCGATCCTTGCTGCGCGAGCACGGCTACCACGGCCCGGCCAGCAAGAAGCGCTTCGACGTGAGCGCGATCGTGCAGCGCATCAGCCTGTGGAAGAACGACTTCCTGACCGCCGAAGAGGTCAAGCGGATCGTCTCGTCCAACGACTACGACGACATCGCGGCCGAGCTCTACGACAGCTACGAAGATCGCCTGCGCAGCCTCGCGTGCGTCGACTTCGACGACCTCGTCTGTCGGATCGCGCTGCGCCTGCAAGACGATCCGCCGACCAAGCGGCGCTGGCAGGAGCGCTTCCACTACCTGCTGGTCGACGAGTACCAGGACACCAACACCGCGCAGTTTCAGATGC
>DATLLB010000478.1:0-4693 GCA_035538075.1 Enhygromyxa sp. | reverse complement strand
GGTTCGCCACCGCGGCGGGCACGAGCCAGCGGACGTCGCGCACCCGCAGCGAGGCGCGCTCCGCGACCTCGCGCGGCCCGACGGTCACCCGCGCCGAGGACGGCTCGATCGCCGTCACGCTCGCGCTGGTGAACGCGACCTGGACGATCACCCCCGGCGAGTCGCCGACGTGCACCTTCGTGCAGCAAGGCATGAGCTTCGAGTGCGATCTAGAGGCCGTCAGCGCCGACGAGTTCGCCGAGCTGATGACGCCCGCGCGCCCGCAGAACCCCAAGCCGCCGTTCCCCTACGCGATCGAGGAGGTCACGATCGAGAACCCGGCCGCGCCGGGCGTGACGCTGGCCGCCACGCTGACCATCCCGCCCGGCGACAAGCCCCACCCCGCGGTGGTGCTGATCTCGGGCTCGGGCTTGCAAGATCGCGACGAGACGATCGCCGAGCACAAGCCGTTTTGGATCATCGCCGATCACCTCTCGCGCAACGGCATCGCGGTCCTGCGCTACGACGACCGCGGCTTTGCGAAGTCGACCGGCGACGGCACCACGGCCACGCTCGAAGACTTCGCTACCGATGCTCACGCGGCGATCCGCTGGCTGGCCACGCACCCGAAGATCGACCCCGAGCGCGTGGGGCTGATCGGCCACAGCGAAGGCGGCGTGATCGCTCCGCTGGTCGCCTCGCAACATGCCAAGGACGTCGACTTTCTCGTGCTGCTCGCGGGCACCGGGGTCACGGGCAGCGAGCTGGTCGTCCACCAGCTCGGGTTGATCATGGCGGCCTCCGGAGCCGCGCCCGAGCTGGTCGAGCGCGAGCAAGCCAACATTCGGGCCCTGCATGAGGTGCTGCTCGGAGCCGCGCCGGCCGACGCCAAGTCTGCCGTCGAGGCGGCCCTCCGCTCGCAAGGCGGTGATGAGGCCACCATGGCGATGCAGGTCGAGGCCCTGAGCTCGCCGTGGATGCGGCACTTCCTCGCCTACGATCCGATCCCAGCGCTGAAGCGCGTCAAAGTGCCAGTGTTGATCTTGTTCGGTGACAAGGACCTGCAGGTCGCGCCCGAGCAAAACCTCGCGCCCATGAAGGCCGCGCTGAGCAAGAACCGACGGGTCGAGAGCATGCGCTTCCCGGGCCTCAACCACCTCTTTCAGCCGGCCAACAAGGGCACGCCGGACGAGTACGGGGTGATCGAGCAGACCATCGCGGTCGACGTGCTGGACCGGATGACCACTTGGCTCCGGGTCACGTCGGGCCTGGATTGATCCGCTTCTCGGGCCCGCACGTACGTGTTAGACAGCGGTGACGGCGAGCATGATCCGGATCGCTTGACAGCGATCCGGCGGTCGCCCTCCGAGCCCGAGGTCCTCGATGCCGAAGTACTCGACGCTCCCGTACCCCGACGGGTGGTTCGCAGCGTGCTTTTCCCACGAGCTCCCACGCGGAGCCGTACTCTCACGCAAGTTCTGCGATCGCGACGTGGTCGTGTTCCGGACCGAGTCCGGCGTGCCGGCGATCATCGACGCCCACTGCCCGCACATGGGCGCGCACATGGGCGTCGGCGGACGTGTGGACGGTGAGGCGATCCGCTGCCCATTCCACGGCTTTCGCTTCGCGCCCGACGGCGCCTGCGTGTCGACGCCGTACAACACCAAGATCCCGCCCAAGTGCACGGTGCCGGCCTGGGAGGTGCGCGAGAAGAACGGCATCGTGCTGTTTTGGTATCACCACCTCGGCAAGCCGCCGAGCTTCGAGGTGCCCGAGTACGACCTGCACGGCTGGGCGCCGCTGGTGACCAAGACCTTCACGGTCTCGACCCACCCGCAGGAGACCAGCGAGAACAGCGTCGATCTCGGCCACCTCGCCGAGGTCCACGGCTACCGCGAGCTGTCGATGCTCGAGGAGCTGCAGACCGACGGCCCGTACCTGACGGCGCACTATACAATGTCGCGCTTTGGCTTCGGGCCCAGCCGGCGCGCTCGCACACGCTCGCGCTTTCGCGTGCACGTGCACGGGCTCGGCTTCTCGCACGTCGAGTGTCACGTCGAGGATCGTGACATTCAGCTGCGCTACTGGGTGCTGTGCACGCCCACGCGCGACGACAAGTGCGAGCTGCGGGGCGCGGCCTCGGTCAAGCTGATCGAGCGGCGGGCCGCCGTCAATCCTGCGCTGGCCCTGCTCCCGCGCACGCTCGCCACCAAGCTCGTGCAGCGGGCTGCGTTCCACGAGTTCTGCCACGACCTCCAGCAGGACTTCGACATCTGGGAGCACAAACGCTACGTCGACCCGCCGGCGCTCGCCAAGGGCGATGGTCCGGTTGGCCTCTATCGCAAGTGGTGCCGGCAGTTCTACGCCCAGTTCTCACAGATCCGCGAAGCAGTCTGAGCTCAGCCAACGACCGCGGTGATCAGCAGCTCGTGGCTCCCGGTCACGAACACCTTTCGGCGATGCTGCTGCAGGTAGCGGCGATAGAACGCGACATCACGGACCAGCAAGCCGAGCTCGGGCTGTGCGAAGTTCTTGCTCCGCGCGCCGTGGGTCAGCTCGCCGTCGCGATAGCGGCAGTTGGGCAAGCCGAGGATCAGCGCCCCGCTGTCCGTGAGCAGGGCCTGCACGACGTGGCGCAGCAGCGCGTCGCTGTCGACGCCCGGCGACTGCAAGACATCGAGCGCGAGCACCACGTCGAAGCGGCCGAGCTCGAGCTGCGCGAGCGAAGCGAGGTCGGCCTCGACGAAGCGATGGCGCGGCGCGGGGAAGCGCTCGCGCGCGCGAGCGATCGCAGACGCGCTGTGATCGACGCCGACGAAGCTGGCCTGCTCGCGAAGCGTTGGCCGCAGCTCGAGCAGCAGCGCCAGCTCGTCTCCCGCGTTGACGCCGAGGCTCAGGATCCGTGCGTCGGGCCGTGGGTTCACGCGCGCGAGCGCGTCGGCGAAGTCGAGCAAGAACGACGGCTCCTCGGCCTTGCGAATGCGGGCGAACTCGCTGGCGGTGCCGTACTTCTCGCGGCGGTCGTCGATGCTCGGAGTCGCGACCGGCGAGAGCCGCTCGAAGCGAAGCTCGACCAGCGGCGGCTCGATCAGCTTCGGCGTGCACATGCGCAGGCCCAGGCGATCGGCCAGCTCGACCCACACGCGCCAGGGCCGATGCACGTGCTCGCTACCCTCGATGTCGATCCGCTCGCCCGCATGGCAGCCTCGCCCGCGATCGGGATCGAGCACCCGCAGCGTGACGACGTGCGCCCCGTCCGCGAGCTGGCGCTGCAGCTGCGCGATGATCTCCAGCAGCGTCATGCCGGCGACCGCAGCTCGAAGGTCAGCAGCATCGGCTCGCCGACGTACTTGCTCGCGCTCGGCGATCGGGCGGCCGTCTGCTCGTCCATCACATACTCGGCCATGCTCACGATCTGCAGCCCCGCACCGATGATCGCCATCACGTAGTCGGAGATGGTGTGATCGACCGCTTCAATCTGCACCTTCTCCGCGTCGGCCCCGGCCCGAAAGCGGGCGTGCAAGCCTCGACGAAACATCTCGGGGTGAAAGTCGGCGATCACGATGCGCCCGCCAGGTCGCACGATTCGGCCCAGCTCCCGCATGATCGCGCGCAGATCCGGGAGGTGCTCGAGCACCAGCGAGGACAGCACCAGATCGAAGTCGCCCGAGCGCAGCGGCAGCGCTTGGCGGAGGTCGTGCTCGATCAACCGCAGCGACGGCGGCGGCTGCTTGCTGCGCAGCACCGCGAGCATGCCCGGCGAGAAGTCGAGCCCGGTGACCGAGGCGCCCGCGTTGGCCATGCGCAGCGCGTGGCGACCGGTCCCGCAGCCGACATCGGCCACGCGCAGCCCGGCCACGTCGCCGAGCAGCGCAGTGACGATCGGCTGCTCGAGCACGATCAGCGCGTTGTCATAGTCGTCGTAGTACGGGGCCCAGCGCTCGTAGCCCTCGCGGGTCGGCACGATCTCGAGCGTCATGGGCCGCTTCTCACCCGCGCGCGGGCAGCTGTCAACGCGCCGCGGAGCGCGAGCGATCAGAACACCTCCACGGGCGGGCTCGGCGAGAGCACCGTGTCGGTGTGGCCGTAGCCGAGCTGCCCGTAGTTGTTTTGCCCCCAGCAGCGCAGGCTCTTGTCCGCCAACAACACCATGCAGTTGAAGGTGGAGCCCGTTGAGATCTGCGCGGGGACACCACCGACGTTCGCGTTGCCGGGCGGCATCTCACCGGGCTCGTCACCCAGCCAGCCATCGGGGACATTGATCCCCAGCTTCCCGGCGCCGGCCGAGCCCCAGCAGCGAACAATGCCGCCTTGGAGGATTGTACAGACGTGATCGCTGCCGCCGTCGAGTTCGACCACGACGCCATTCACGTTCGTGATGACCGGCGGCATCTCGCCCGGATGATCGCCAATGTCGTTGGTATGCCCCTGGCCCAGCTGCCCGGCGTTGTTCCTGCCCCAGCAGCGGAGATTGCCGCCCTGCAGCGCCGCACAGTGATAGTTGCTGCCCGACGCGAGCCCGATCGCGACACTGTTGACTCCGAGGTTGACGTCGGCGGTTGGTAGCTCGCCGGGGCCGTCTCCGAACGCGAGCTGGTGCCCGTATCCCAGCTGGCCGTAGGTGCCCACGCCCCAGCAACGGACCTTGCCGTTGTTGAGCCGTGCACAGGTCGAGGACGCAGCCGCGGACAGCTCGACGACCGTGCCGCCGAGG
>DATLLB010000477.1:0-5520 GCA_035538075.1 Enhygromyxa sp. | reverse complement strand
CTGCAGAGCGAGCCGGATTCTCGACATTCGATCCTGCGCAAAGCCGCGGTCCAGCTCGAGCAATGGTTTGCGGGAGAGCGCCAAGCCTTCGATCTGCCGCTCGCTGCCGCAGGTACGGGCTTTCAGCGGACGGTGTGGTCTGCCCTGCAAGCGATCCCGTTCGGGCAGACCCGCAGCTATGGCCAGCTCGCAATCGACCTCGGGCGTCCGCAAGCGTCGCGGGCCGTGGGCGCGGCCAATGGGCGTAATCCGATCCCGATCGTCGTGCCCTGCCATCGCGTGATCGGGCAGGACGGCTCGCTGACTGGCTACGCGGGCGGGCTCGCGGCCAAACGTTGGTTGCTCGCGCACGAGGGTGTGCTGACGTGACGACGGCGTGCACGGGCATTCGCGGCCCGGATCGTCGCTGAGGAGTCGGACTGACCAGGGCAAATTCGTGCTTGACGCCGATGCCGGCCTCGGCATCTCCTGTGCCCTGCGACTACCCGATCCCTTGCGAAAAAATCATGAAGCTCGACATATTCTCCGAAATCCAAAATCCGAAGCCGTGGTCCGAAGGGCACGAGCATCGCCGAATCCAGCAGACGCTGGAGCAGGCCAGGCTCGCCGACGAGCTCGGTTATGGGTGCTTCTGGCTGGTCGAGCACCACGCCGGCGGCGAGTTCAGCCTCTGCTCCGCGCCCGAGCTGATGCTCACCGCGATCGCCCAGCAGACCAAGAACATTCGCCTCGGTCACTCTGCGGTGCTGGCCCCGTATCGGTTCAACCACCCGATCCGCATTGCCGAGCGCGCGGCGTTTCTCGATCACCTCAGCAACGGTCGCGTCGAGATCGGCATGGCGCGCTCGACCGTGCCCGAGTGGCGGCTGTTCAACATCCCCGCCAACGAGGCCCGCGAGCAGATGCAGCAGGCCTTCGAGATGGTCCCGCAGATGTGGACGCAGGATCGCCTCTCGTACAAGAGCGACTACTTCGACATCCGCGATGTCAGCATCGTGCCCAAGCCCCTTCAAAAGCCGCACCCGCCGCTGTGGCAGGCGTGCTCGAGCCTGACCTCGTTCGAGCAAGCGGGACGTAACGGCGTGGGAGCGCTCGGCGTGACCTTGTGGGCCCCACCCTCGCAGGTGAAGGAGTGGATCGACATCTACCGCGCGGCCGTGCGGAGCACCGAGCGTCCGGTCGGCTCCTTCGTCAATGACCAGGTCGCCTTCTTCACCTTCGTGCATTGCGCCGACACCGACGAAGAGGCGATGCAAAACGGCGCCGCGACGGCGGCGGCCTGGTACACGAGCATGGCATTCACCTTCTTCGAGGCGCGCGAGACCTTCATGCAGACCGCCGCCGAGGAGGAGGCGAAGATGCGTGATTTGGCCGGTGGCGGGCTCACCGGGCAATTCCTGCGCGCGCGCGCAGAGCAGGGCCAAGCTGCGCCGAACCGCGCGGCGATCGTGATTGGTCGGATCATGGGCGGCGAGCAGATTTCGGATGAGGAGATCTTCGACGCGCTCAGCGAGCAGGACTCGCTGATCGTCGGCAGTCCCGAGACCTGCCGGCGCAAGTTGCAGGTCTACCGCGATCTCGGCATCGATCGGCTGATGTGCTTCCAGCAGGTCGGCAACCTTCCGCACGAGAAGGTCATGAAGAGCATGCGGCTCGTCGGCGACATGATCGCTGAATTCGACCGCTGAGTCGCTACTCGCAAGCGCGGGTGGAGCAGACGAATCCACCCGCGCTTGTCATCGCGCCCTGTCATGAACACGTCGGCGACGAGAGCTTCGCGTACATCATGGCCAACCTGGCCGCGCTCGCGCTCGAGCGCCGCAAGGGGTGAGGGGTCGGTTGCCCCGGCGCGGCTGGTGCGAGCGCGGGGAATCGACCGCTCGGACGCTGGTGATTCCCCGCTTTCGCTGCAGATCGTCACGCGCGATGCTGAGTTCATGCGCAAGTACAGAGCTCTACTGTCGTGCTCGCTGATCTCGCTGATCTCGTTGATCTCGGCCGGCTGCGGTGACGATGTCGTCGAAGTCCTTCCGTCGTGCGACGAGATCGACTGGCCGCTCGGAATCGAGACGGACATTGCACCGCCGGCCCCCGAATTCGCGGTCGAGTGCGCCGATGGATGGGGCAACCGCGTGGCGACGCGGCCGGCCCTCGACACGTTCGCAGTGCCGGGCGCAGCGTGGTTTTCGCGGCCGGACCCGACGGGCGGTTGGGTCCACGTGATCCTGCCCGAACATTTACCTGGCTGGACACCCTGGCTCGACGCGCGAGGCGTCGAGCCTGCCTCGCTCAGCTACGCGCCCGTGCTTCGGGTCGAGGCTGACGGCAGCCTCGACTGGGTCCGCCCGGAGCTCGGAATTTGGATGTTCGACTTCGTCGGCGACGAGCTCTGGGCGCTCGGGGAGGACGCGGACGAGGTGCGTTCATTGCTGGTCCTCGATCCCGCGTCCGGTGAGGTGCTGGACTCGCGTCCATGGGACTTTGCAGGGCGCTACGAGGTGATCGAGGCCGCGCGCGATCCGGCTGGCGGAGCTTGGATCACCGCCTTCGAAGAGCGCGAAGCGGATGACTTGGTCGATCAGCACCTCTATCGTGCGCTGACCGTCGACACGGTGGAGCTGGTCGCCACCCGCACGACCGAGGCACCAAAACAGGTCCCATGGGGAGGTCTCCACGCGCTGCACGACGGCGCGGTCGCGTGGTGGACGACGCAGGGCTTCGAGGTCATCGAGCCCGACGGTACCGTCCGTTGGTCGCACGCCGACGGGTACTCGACGGCCAGCGACGCAGACTCGATGTTGATCCTCTCGCTGATTCCGACGGGCTTTGGCAACGGCCACACGCTGCGGCTGGAGAACGTCGCATTGGCGGACGGCGCCACGCAGTGGACCCGCGAGCATCGACGCTACATGCTCGCCGAGCCCGAGCACTGCGGACCAGACGACTGCACGCTGTTCGATTTTGCGTATCCGGTGGCGCGACCCGACGGAGGCTACTTGCTCCTCGGTCGCCACGCATACCCGAGCAGCACCTGTGCGTGGCAGCCATGGATCATGGCGGTCTCGGCTGCTGGCGACGCCGAGTGGGCGCACCGGGTCGAGACCTGCGGATGGATTCATCGGGTCGCGTTTCGTGCTGACTCGAAGATCGAGATCTTGGGCGTCGCCGGCCTCACGTCGGGGCTCGAGCCGAGCAGCGCTTGGACGCGCTGGCTCGAGCTCTGATGCGAGCCGCGCCGCACGAACCATGGCATCGTCGGCCCATGAGGCTTCACGAGGCGCTCACGCAGCTGCCCGACGATGATGTCGCCGCGATCGAGGCGACGCTGGCGTCGCGTCCCGAGCGGTTCGCGTCGATCTTCACGGTTGCGACGGCGCTGGCCAGCTCGCGCCCGCGGCTCGGGTTTCGCATCCTCGCGGCGCTCGCCCGACAACCAGCGCCGAGCGAGGCGATCGACCGCGAGCACTGGCTGCGGGCGCACAACAACGCGTGCTACTTCGCGGTCGCGCACGGCGACGCGGACGAGAAGCGCGACGTCGTCGATCGAGCGCTGCGGGTCGCGCCGCAGAACGTCGCGATCTATCACAACGCGGCCTGTCTGCTCTGCCAGCTCGGCGATGGCGAGCGGGCGCTCGAGGCCATCCGTGACGGCATCGCGCTCGGCTACGACGAAGCGACGGTCAAGGCGATCGCCGAGGATCCCGATCTCGACTTGATTCGTCACACCGACGCGTTTCAGAAGCTGATCGCAGGTCATCGCAAGTTCGAGCCGCCGGCCTGGGCCGCGGGCTGGACTGCGTGGGAGCTGATCCAATATCGCGAGGATCTGCGCTCGAGCTTGATGGACCCCGACCTCTCGCGCTTCGACGAAGGCCGGATCGTCTGGCAAGGTCGTGAGTTCGACATCGTGGCGCTGGCCGAGGAGTGCAAGCGTCACCCTGCGAGCGCGTGGGGAGGCATCGTCCAGCGCCACTTCCTGCTGCGCATGCCCCATTGAGGTCACGACCAGCGCGAGTATCCTGGCTCGGCCGTGCCTCGCCTCCGCTCGAGCCTCCTCGCGCCGCTGCTGCTGACCACCCTCGCGTGCCCGGCCACGCCCGCCGCCCGATCAGGGTGATGTCGATCAGAAGCCCAAGCCCGCGCAGCCCGAGCCTTCGCGCAGCGACAGGCCGGAGTTCATCCTCGCGCCCGAGACCGGCGATGTGGTCGAGTTGGTGCTCGCCGAGCTCGAGCGTGCTCGGGCCGACGATCGGCAGCTGCTGGTCTACGTCGGCGCGAGCTGGTGCGAGCCGTGCCAGTACTTCCACGCGGCGATCGAGGACGGCACGCTCGATGACAGCCTCGCCGGCGTGCGGCTGCTCGAGTTCGATCTCGACCGCGACCGTGACCGCCTGCTCGCGGCCGGCTACAGCTCGCGGATGATCCCGCTGTTCGTGGTCCCGCGTCCGGACGGTCGCGCGGGTCCGCGCCGAATGGAGGGCGGGGTCAAGGGTCCGGCCGCCGTCGACAACCTGCGCGAGCGCTTGCTCGCGTTGCTGCGCGCGGCCAAGGCCGATGAAGCTGGGTTATCGTCGGGCGGATGAACGACCTGCACGCTTCGGCCGGCACCCATCAGGAATTTCCCTGCCAGCAGTGCGGCGCCAAGCTTCACTTCGCGCCGGGCAGCACCAACCTCGAGTGCCCCTATTGCGGCGCGACGCAGGCGATCGCGGCACCTTCGACGGCCGCGGCTCCGGTGGTCGAGCGCTCGTTCGAAGACGCCGTCCGTGCGCTGCGACGCCAGCCGGTCAGCGCCCTCGCGCAGAACGGCCACGAGATCGAGTGCAACGGCTGCGGCGCGATCACGGTGATCACCGGCCAGGCGGCGTCGTGCCCGTTTTGCGACTCGCCGGTGATCGTGCCGATCAAGGAAGACCGCGCGACGATCGTGCCCGAGAGCGTGCTGCCCTTTGCGGTCGACGAGCGCACGGCCGGCACCAAATTCAAAGACTGGGTGTCGAGCCGCTGGTTCGCGCCAAACGATCTCGCGGCCAAGGCTCGACGCGCGCGCATCGACGGCGTCTACCTGCCCTACTTCACCTACGACGCGCAGACCTACACGGCCTATCGCGGCCAGCGTGGCGACTACTACTACGAGACCGAGACCTACCGAGACTCGGAGGGCAAGACCCAGACTCGGCAGGTCCGCAAGACTCGCTGGTCGCCGCGCTCGGGCCAGGTGTTCGTGCCGTTCGACGACGTGATGGTCTGCGCCTCCAAGTCGCTGCCGACCAAGCTGACCGAGGGGCTCGAGCCCTGGGACCTCGACAAGCTCGCGCCCTTCGATCCCGGCTACCTGAGCGGCTTCATGGCCGAGCGTGCGGCGCTGAGCCTCGAAGAGGGCTTCGACAGCGCCAAGCAGAAGATGGTGCCGGCGATTCAGACTGCGATCCGCAGTGACATCGGCGGCGACACGCAGCAGATCGACTCGTTCTCGACCACGCACAACGACGTGACCTTCAAGCTGTTCTTGCCTGTCTC
>DATLLB010000476.1:0-2321 GCA_035538075.1 Enhygromyxa sp. | reverse complement strand
CTACCGACCAGTCGTGCTGCTGGCCACTCTCGTGCTGATCGTCTTCGGTATCGCCAGCTTTCGCGCGCTCCCGTTCGACGCGTTCCCGGACACCACCCCGGTTCAGGTGCAGGTCAACACCACCGCGCCCGCGCTCTCGCCTCTCGAGGTGGAGCGCCAGATCACGTTTCCGATCGAGCAATCGATCTCGGGCTTGCCCGGCCTGACGCAGGTGCGGTCGATCTCGAAGTTCGGGTTTTCGCAGGTCACCGCGATCTTCGACGACGCCACCGACATCTACCTCGCTCGCCAGGTGGTCAGCGAGCGGCTGGCGACCGCCGATCTGCCCGACGGTGTCGGGCGCCCGGCGTTGGGACCGGTCGCGACCGGCCTCGGCGAGGTGTTTCAGTACCTCGTCCACAGCGACACGCTGTCGGCCCAGGAGCTGCGCACGCTCCATCACTGGGTGATCCGCCCGCAGATGGTGCAGGTCCCGGGCGTCGCCGAGATCAACACCTGGGGCGGCTACGAAAAGCAGTACCACGTCGTCGTCGATCCCCAGCGCCTCGTGAAGCATGGCCTCACGCTCGATGACGTCGCGCGAGTTGTACGGCACGGCAACCGCAACGCCGGCGGCGGCGTGCTCGAGCTCGCTGGCGAGTCGCAGCTGATCCAGGGCCAGGGGCTGGTCACCAGCAGCGCCGATCTCGAGGCGATGGTGCTCGCGGACGTCGACGGCACGCTCATCCGCCTCAGCGACGTCGCCGAGGTCGAGGAGGGCCACGAGATCCGACGCGGGGCCGTGACCGCCAACGGCAAGGGCGAGGCCGTGCTCGGGCTCGGCTTCATGCTGATGGGCGAGAACAGCCGCGAGATCACACAGAAACTCGAGACCCGGCTCGAAGAGGTCCGCCGCGCCCTACCCGACGACGTCGAGCTGACGCCCGTCTACAGCCGCACGGACCTCGTCTCCAAGGTGCTGCACACGGTCCGCAACAACCTGCTCGAGGGCGCGCTGCTGGTCATCGCCGTGCTGTTCGTGTTCCTCGGCAACTTCCGTGCGGGTCTGATCGTCGCGCTCGCGATTCCGCTGTCGATGCTGTTCGCGTTCAATGCGATGTTGCGCTTCGGCATCGCGGGCAGCCTGATGAGCCTCGGCGCGATCGACTTCGGTCTGGTCGTCGACAGCTCGGTGATCCTGGTCGAGAACGCGGCGCGCCGGCTCGACGAGGACACCTCCGGCCGCAGCGTCCGCGAGATCGTGCGTGACGCAGCCGTGGAGGTGCGCAAGCCGACGCTGTTCGGCGAGCTGATCATCGCGATCGTATATCTGCCGATCCTCGCGCTCGAAGGCGTCGAGGGCAAGTTGTTCCAGCCGATGGCGCTGACGGTGATCTTCGCGCTGGCCGGCTCGATGCTGCTGTCGGTCACGCTGATGCCCGTGCTCGCCAGCTACGCGCTGCAGCGTGGTCGAGGCGCGCATGAGAATCGGCCGGTGCGGTGGCTGAAGGCTCGCTACCGAATCCTGCTCGACTGGGCGCTCGCCAAGCGACGGCTGGTACTGGTGCTCGCGGGCGGCATCGTGATCACTGCGGGATTTCTGGCCACGCGGCTCGGCTCCGAATTCGTGCCCCGGCTCGGCGAGCAAGCCATCGTGATCAACACCGTGCGTGTCGCCGGCATCTCGCTCGACGAGTCCGTGCGCTACGGCACCCAGCTCGAGCGGCGACTCCAGGAGCGCTTCCCGGACGAGATCGAGCACATCTGGACGCGCACGGGCACGGCCGAGGTGGCGACCGATCCGATGGGGCTCGAAGTCTCCGACGTGTTCATCACGCTCACGCCCCGCGACGCGTGGACGCGAGCCGACACGCAGGAGCAGCTCGTGGCGGCGATGGCAACCGAGCTCGAGGGCATGCCCGGCATGCGCAGCGTGTTCACGCAGCCGATCGAAATGCGCGTGAACGAGATGCTGGCGGGCATCCGCGCCGACGTCGGCATCAAGCTGTTCGGCGACGACTTCGACATGTTGCGGGTGAAGGCCGAGGAGATTCGACGCGCCGTCGAGCGCATTCCGGGAGCGACCGACGTCACCGTCGAGCAGCTCACCGGCCAGGCGATGCTCACCATCGAGATCGATCGGCAGGCCGCCGGGCGCTACGGCGTCCCGGTCGGCGAGATCCTCGACGTCATCGAGTCCTTTGGTACGCGCAAATTGGGTGAGGTCGTGGAGGGTCAGCGGCGCTTCGATCTCGTGCTGCGGCTGAGCGACGACGCCTGGCAGTCGGCCGAGCGGATCCGCCAAGTCATCATTCACACGGACTCCGGCGCCCAGGTACCGC
>DATLLB010000475.1:0-8294 GCA_035538075.1 Enhygromyxa sp. | reverse complement strand
ATTGAAGTGGGCCTGGCGAATCGCCCGGGTCGCGGGCATCGACGTCCGCATCCACCTGACCTTCCTGGCCTTGCTCGCCTGGATCGCCTGGGTCAGCTACGCCGAGACCGGCACCGCCGCGGGAGCGCTCGACGGCGTGATCCTGATCTGCGTGGTGTTTGGGATCGTCGTGCTGCACGAGCTCGGTCACGCGCTGACGGCTCGCCGCTTCGGTATCAAGACCCGCGACATCACGCTGCTACCGATCGGCGGCGTGGCCTCGCTCGAGCGCATGCCCGACAACCCGCGCGAGGAGCTGCTGGTCGCGGTCGCCGGGCCGGCCGTCAACTTCGCGCTCGCGCTGATCTTCGCGGGCGTGGCCGCGGCGCTCGGGCTCTCGCTGGTGCCCGACCCCGAGCTCGGCGCGGTGCCGCTGCTCGTGCGACTGATCTGGATCAACCTGGCGATCGGCGTGTTCAACCTGCTACCCGCGTTCCCGATGGACGGCGGTCGAGCCCTGCGGGCGCTGCTGGCCCTGCGACTCTCGGACATTCGCGCGACCCGAATCGCCGCCGGGCTCGGTCAGGCGATGGCGCTCGCGCTCGGCATCATCGGCCTGTTCTTCAACCCCGTGCTGGTGTTCATCGCCTTGTTCCTGTGGATGGGCGCCGCGGGTGAGGCCCGCCTGGCCGAGGCCAAGTTCGTCGCGCACGGGGTCCCGGTCGCGGCCGCGATGGTCCGCGAGCTCGAGGCCGTCAGCCCCGAGCTGCCGGTCGCCGCACCGCTGCGTCGCGTGCTCGAGACCTTCCAACACGATTTCCCGGTCGTGCACGACGATCGCGTGGTCGGCATGCTGAGCCGCGAGGCGATGCTGCGGGCGCTGGCCAGCGAGGGCCCCGAGGTCCAAGTGGCCGCGGTCATGCGCCGCGATCCCAAGCTCCTGCACCCCAACGACAACCTCGATCACGCGTTCTTGCAGGTCATGGCCGAGGGCGAGGCGCTGCCGGTCGTCGACGATCGCGGGCGCCTGGTCGGGATGGTGACCAGCGACAGCCTCGGCGAATTCCTGCTCGTCCGCGAGGCCTTGCAGGCGCGCCGTGAGGGCGGCCATCGCCGCTCCGAGCTGCCGGCCGCGCGCATGCTCGAGCTGGCAGCCGGCAGCAAGTAGCGGCCGATCGATCACCAGAGCAGCGTCAGCATCAGCCGAGCGTTGAAGGGCGGCCCGGGTACGTAGTGCAGCGACGGCAACACGCTGCCGTTGCCCGCGACGCTCCAGTCGCTCGCGAAGTAATACTCGCCTTCGCGCAGCTTCATCCCGAGCAGATTCTCGAGCGCCAGGTCGACCCAGACGTGCTCGAGGTGCCAGCCCAACGTGCCGTCGAGGCGGACGAACCCGGACCCGCTCGCGCCGTAGGGCAGCGGCCGCGGCGTCCACCCGACCAACATCAAGCCCGCACGCAGTCCGAGCGGATGCGCCAACCAGCTGCGCAAGCTGCCGACCAACGCGGGCGCGAGCGGGACCGGGTTGCGCGAGCGGACGAAGCGAGCGTCGACATACGTGACGCTGCCGGCCACGTGTAGCCAACGTAGCGGCTGCGAGGCGAGGCTCAGCTCGAGCCCGAGCCGACGCGTGGCCGCGAGCTGCAAGTTGGTGCGCGAGACGTGATCGTAGATCGACTCGCGCGCGAGGTGGGTCGCAAACCCGGCCACACGCAGCTCGATCAACGATCCGTTCGCCCAACGCAGCCCCAGCTCGCCGCTGTCCGAGGCCGAGACGCGGGGCCCACCCGCCTCACGATCGCTGCTGATGCCCTCGAGCTCCGGATCGAAGCTGGTGAACGCCCGCGCCTCGGGCGGACGAAAGCCACGACCGTAGGCGGCGATCAGCTCGAGCGAGGCCAGCGGACTCCAGCGTAGATCCACGCGCGGCGAGGCGGCGACTCGCACACCGCGGCGAGTGACGCTGGTCGGCAGCCGATCGGTGGCGCTGACCGTCAACACGTCGAGTCGGGTCCCCGCCCCGAGCATCAGCTGCTCGGTCGCTTGCCAGCGCAGGCCCGCGAGCAGCCAGGTGTCGGCCTGCACCGCCTTGGCCGCCCGCGTGCGCTCGAACGGCCGGCCGAGCTGATCGAGTCGATCCTCGCGCTGCTCGAGCACGTCGCCGCGCACACCCACGCCGCTGTCGAGCTCCAGCCGCGGTCCGATCGCCCAGGCGTGATCGATGCGCACGCCAAACGGGATGGCCTGGTGAAGCTGCTCGCGTCGATCGCCGAGCACCGGTCGCTCGAGAAAGCCCGTGAAGTTCTCGACCAGCGCCAGACGGCGCGCGCCCGTCCACGCGAGCGCGCGCAGGCGATGGTCGCTGCGCGTGAGCTGCCAGTCGAGCGCGGCCACGGCCCGCTGCGAGGTGCCGTGACCGGGATCGTGCGCGCCGTAGAAGTCGATGCGCCCGGCCTCGACCTCGCTCAGCCGCGTGGTCCCGGGCAGACCGAACTCGGCCATCTGTCCGAGCAGCAGCGCGCTCAGCCGACCCGCGCTGGTCGGACGATCGACGAGGTGTTGGCGGGCCATCACCGCAACGCGACGGCTGTCGCGGCCCTCGCCAAAGCCACGATCGTTCATCAGCTCGAGCGCGACGAAGCGCGAGCCGTCGCCGTCGCGCGGGCTGTAGCTGACGACCGTGCGCTCGCGCAGCGTGCTGCCGAATTCGACGCTGGCCCGCAAGCCACGGCTGGACTCGGGCACGCCGAGGCGAAACCGGGCCGAGCCAGCCAGCGCGAACGGGCCTTGATCGAGCGCGAAGGGGCCGGGCGTGACGTCGATCGCGGTGATCAGCTCGGGGATCAGCAGCCCGAGATCGAGGTAGCCCTGCGCGTGCACGTTCGACCACTCGTTGAGCGGGATGCCGTCGGCCTCGATCTCGAAGTCGAGCCCGTGCACGGCATCGAACCCACGCAGGAAGTACTGCTGGCCCTTGCCCTCGGCGCCGTGCTGCACGAGCACCAGACCCGGCACCAGGCGCAGCCCGTCTTCAGCCGTGCGCATCGGGGTCGCGGCCAGCTCGGTCGCGTCGATCGTGCGGCTGCTGACGCTCGGGCCGCTCTGCGTCGGCACCACGATCTCGCGCGGCTCGTCGTCGGGCTCGCTGGGCTCGGGCGGGCTTGCTGCGCGGGTCGGGCGAGCGGCAGTCAACGCGAGCGCGCCGAGCAGCGCCGCCGCTCGTTGTCGTCGAGCGCCGATCAATTCGTCGCGCCCACGCAGTGGGCCTCACCGTTGGCGTGCATGGTCGTGGTCGCCAGGAGCTCGAGGAATCCGGCCAGGTTGTCGACGTCCACGTTGCCCGGATCGTAGCTACCGAGGTCGGCCGCGCTCAGCTCCTGCATGGTGATAACGCCGTCGCTGTCGCTGTCGGCGGCCGCCAGCGCGTCGAAGCGCAGGGCTGGTTCATCCGCCACCAGGCTGTCATGGAAGAGGTGATCGGCGTGGACGGTGATCTGAAACTCGCCGACCTCGCCCGCGCGCACCGTCGTCGAGGTCTCGCACTCGCTGTAGTAGACGATCAGAGGAAAGCTCCACGCGAAGCTCTTGCTGGTGCCGTCCTTGCTCGCGACGCCCTCGACCTGCAGGCCCCCAAGCTCGAATGTAGCGTCGTCGTACTCACCCGCGGGCACGGCCACGCTGCCGAGCAGCTGACCTCGTCCGCCGCTCGGTTGGCTGAGATCGATCGGCTCGGGATCCGCGAGCTCTTGACCGGCAATGCTGATGCTCCCGAGCGTGACCTCGAAGCGGCTGAACTCGACCGTCCAGCCGTCGCTGAAGCCCTCGGCCGGGATCCCGACCTCGATGAAGTCCTCGCCCCAGGCTCGAACTTCGAGCTCGCCCGCTCCTTCGTCGGCGCAAGCGATGGAGGTAGCGAGCAGCGTGGTGATGAGCAGAGCGGAGATTCGGGTTGCAGCGATCATGGGTCGAGGGCGATCACGTCGAAGTGATCATGGGTCTGAAAGGTTCGGCGCAGCTGGTTGTAGGCCTCTTGCAGGGCCTCCGGCAACTCGGGGTCGAGCGCCGGATCGATGAGCGTGACAGACCCCGTGGTGCTGTCTGAGGCGTCGAGCGCCGCGAAGTCGAGCCCGTCGAACAGCGTGTCTTGTTCGTTGGGGTCACGGGTCAACAGGCGCAGACCGAGGCTGTACTCGGCGTCCTGCTCGATCTCGTGATCAAACGGAGCCCCGATCAGCTCGCGCTCCTCCGGCGAATCGATGAGCGCGCTGAACTCGATGGTCTGCCCATCCTTGCTGGCCGAGCCGCTCAGCACCGCGGTGTGCCCAGCGAGCGGGTCGTCGGCCGCCAGCTCCTCGGCGCGAGCACGACGAAAGACGAAGTCCGCCGCGGTGTACCGGCCGACGATCAGCGTGGCCACGCCCAGCTCCGCGCCCGAGCCGTCCACGAAGTCGAGCACGAACTCGCCCGGCAGCTCGCCGATCACCTCGCCGCCCTGAAAATGGCCGGGGTGTGCATGGGCGCTGGGCAGCAGCAGCGCCAGCACCCACGCGCCGAGGCTCGCGTTCCGACCTTCGTGCACTTCCCCTGCGGTGGTGAAGCGGATGTCGGCCATCGCCACGCGGGCGCTGGTCAGGGTGATCGTCCAGCCCAGATCGTTTGTGATGGGCTCGATGCCAGAGCCATCGGCGACCACGGGCAGCTCGACTCGCGGCGCCTCGCTGGCTTGGCAGCCGAACGCAACGAGCACAGCCGCGAATGCGACGGCGGAATGACGCACGCCAATTTATCCTCTGCACGTCGGCGCGGGTCAACCCGCCGCGAAACCACACAGCGCTCGAGCAGGTCCCAAGCGATCGACATGCGCCGTCGCACCGCCTCCGCCCTGCTCGCGCTCACGCTCACGCTTGGATGTGCACAGACACCAGCGCCGGCCGCCGAACCGGTGGTGACCACGCCCGCTGCGATGCCGCTCGACCCGAGCGTGCTCCTGCACGAGCCCGGGGTCGAGAACGCCTACCCGCGCCTGGCCAACGATGGCCAGCGGATCCTCTACCAGAGCAACCGAACCGGCAGCTGGCAGCTGTTCATCATGGACCTGACGACCGGCGAGCAGCGGCAGCTGACCAACGACGCGCACAACAACAATTTCGTCGACTGGAGCCCGGACAACGAGTGGGTGGCGTTCGTGAGCGACCGCGACGGCAACGAAGAGCTCTATCGCATGCGCATCGACGGGACCGGCCTCGAGCGCCTCACCGAAGATCCGGCCCGCGACATTCATCCCTACTTCAGCCCCGACGGGGAGTCGCTGCTGTTCAACAGCACGCGCGGCAACGGCTCGCTCGACGTGTACCGGCTCGAGCTGGCCACGCGCGAGCTGCAGCGGATCACCGACTCACCGATGAACGAGACCTGCGCTCGCTATTCGCCGGACATGCAGAAGATCGTGCTGCTGCGCAACGACCAATACAGCGACGACGTGGTGATCCTCGATCTCGCGACCGGCAAGTTCGACAACCTCACCAATTCGCCGCTGGTGATCGACGGCTGGCCGATGTACAGCGCCGACGGGCGCTGGATCTACTACAGCACCACGCTGTCCGGGCAGCACAGCATCCACCGCGTGCGCCCGGACGGCAGCGAGGACCAGACCCTGACCCGCGCCGCACCTGGCGAGGAGGATGGCCGCGCGTTCATCAGCAGCGACGGCCACACGCTCGTCTACAACAAGCGCAAGGCCGGCGCGATCGACATTCGGCGGCTGGCGCTGTTCGTCTGACCTCAGGGATCGGTGCAGGTCCCGTTGCAGGTGAACGAGACGCCGTTGCCGTAGAACCCGTAGCTGACGTCGCTGGTGCGGACGTCGTCGGGCGAGTTCTCCTCCTGCGCTCCAAAGCCGAAGTCCGAGTCAACCACGGTCAGCTGCGCTTCGCCGTTGAAGAAACCGCCGAGTAGCACGCCACCGCCGCCATGTTGGTTCACGTTGGTCGCGCTGTTGTGCTTGACGATCGTGTTGGTGATCGTGCAACTGCCGGACTCGTTGCAGCCGTAGTTGATGTTGATGCCGCCGCCTTCGCCAGCGCTGTTGTCCGAGATGTTCGAGTCGATGATGTGAAAGCGGCCGTAGGCGTGGATGGCTCCGCCGACCAGCGTGGCGACGTTGTTGATGAACGTGCAGCCGCTGATCGTGATTGTCGGCTTGAAGCTCGCGTTGCTGCCTCCGTCGATGCAGATCGCTCCGCCGTATTGGGCC
Source organism: Enhygromyxa sp. (assembly GCA_035538075.1). GTDB lineage: Bacteria > Myxococcota_A > Polyangia > Nannocystales > Nannocystaceae > Plesiocystis. The sequence continues at coordinate 2,062 of DATLLB010000475.1, read as the reverse complement.
GTGTTGCCGTCGAACACCAGGTTCTCGAGCGTGGCTTGGTAGGAGCTGGTGTTCTCGAACACGATCGCGCCGCCGCAGCTGACGTTGTAGCCGCTCGGGTTGCCGCCGGTGCCACCCGTGAAGGTGATGTCGCGAATGGTCACCGGCTCGTTGATGTACAGCGCCTCGCCGTCGGCCGGATCCCAGATCGTGAGATCCGGGCCCGCGCCTTCGATCGTGATCTGATCGTCGACCATCACGGTCTCGTCGTAGGTGCCCGGACAGATCTGCACGAGCGCGCCGTCGGGCGCTGCGAACACGGCCGCCGCGATGGTCGGGTAGCGAGCCGAGTCGTTGTTGGCGAGCGTGAGGATCACCGGATCGAGGTCGTCGGCACACTCGAAGCCGAAGTCGCCATCGCCATCGCCGTCGCCGTCTCCATCCCCGTCGCCATCGCCATCGCCATCGCCGTCGCCATCCCCGTCCCCGTCGCCATCGCCATCGCCATCGCCATCACCATCAACGTCACCATCGCCATCGCCATCGACATCGCCATCACCATCACCATCGCCATCGCCGTCGCCGTCGCCATCGCCATCGCCATCACCGTCACCATCGCCATCCCCATCACCGTCGCCATCTCCATCACCGTCACCATCCCCAGTGGTCTCGGTGTCGGCGTTGGTGGCCGTGCTCTCATCACCGGAGCCTCCGCACGCGAGCGGCAAGAGCAGTCCGAGCAGTCCAAGGATTCGCAGTTTTCCCGAGTTCATGTGCCCGGACCATACGCGATCTCGCCGCTCGGTGGGAGCTTCGATCACGCGCTGCTCGTCACTCGTGATGGCTGGTGTCGACCTGCAGCAAAGCACATCAGCACCGCCGTGGTGCTGACTCGATTGACGCGCCCGCGTTCAGATCACTCGAGAGCGCTGGTATTGACGACCAACAAGCGCATCACCACCTCGCCTTCGACCGCGCCGTGGTGCTGACTCGGGAACAGCAAGGCCACGCGATCGCCGTAGGCAGCGATGCCCAGCTCGCGCTTGCCGGAGCCACCCGACGGAGAGAATCCTGCGTCGGGCACCGGCACCGCCAGCGAGCGCGACACAGCGCCGTCGCTCGCCAGCTCGACCAGGTGCAGGGTCGCCGACGCCTCGGAGCTCGACGTGCCCACGCAGCGCCACCGCGAGCCGAACGGAACTGGCTCGTAGCTCATCTCGACGACCGCGTCCGTCACCAAGTATGCGCCCCACAGCTGACCGCCGCTGGTGCGCGCGAGCTGGTAGGCGTCACGCTCGACGCCGGTCGTCTCGGAAACGCACGGCGGACACACGCCGTCAGTGGAGTTGTAGCGGATCGGGCACCCACCGCTCATCGTCTCGGTATTGGGCAGGGTCGTCGCCGTCCACTGCATCTCATCGACGATCGAGAGCAGCTCGAGGCCCGCATCGGTCTGCCGCAGCGTGGCAATGGGCGCGTCACCGCCGAGCTCGGGTCGCGGGGGGTTGGCGACGCGGCCGAGCTCGCCGCTCTCGCCTACGGGGAACTGATCCCAGTGCGAGAAGTGCAGCAGGATCTGTGGCCCGGTCTCCCAGTCACCCGTGTGAATCAGCGAGAACGTGCGATCCCAGGCGTCCTTGCCCACGTATTCGCCGGACACGTTGGGATCGTACGAGCCCAGCGGAATCGCGGTAGACTGGCCCTCGAAGTCGGTGAGCAGGCGATAGGTACCAGTGTGCGAGCCGGTACGTATCTCGGCATGCAGCCCGCCGGCACCGTCGGGGCGGACGCGAACGCCATGATAGCTGTCGAAGTCGTCGGGCAGCCCGTCGACCTCGACTTGCACCCATTCGTCATTCTTGGCGCACAGATATGCGGGCCCGTCGAGATAGCGGTACAGGGTCCCATCGACAGCCTGACCGGCGAAGCCCAGCCCAGGCAGCGGCTCGACGAAATCGAGCTTGTTGGCCTTTACCCGAAATGATTGGGGGCCCTCGCCCTGGACCCACGCCGAGGCCCAGACCCGCTTGTCGTCCAACGCGAGCTGGACCTGATCGACGCTATTCTGGCCCGGGCAATGAAT
>DATLLB010000474.1:0-10913 GCA_035538075.1 Enhygromyxa sp. | reverse complement strand
GCGAAGCCGATCGCGCCGCGATCGTCGTATGGCTCGGCACCGATCTCGGCCCGGCTGGCCCGGAGCGAAGCGGGCGTTGTCCAGGCGCGGCGCCGCTGTTCGACTCGCCCGCGCTCGCGCGGCTGGCCGAGGTGGTCATGCGCGCGGTGGAGCACGGCGCGAGCAGCTGGGGCCTGCCGGGGCCCGACCCGTGGCGCTGCGGTCGAACTGGCTTCGAGGCTGCGGCCGCGCTGGTGCCCTATCGTCAGGCCGGCTTCGGCTACGTGCTGCGTGTCGAGCCAAGCGGCGCGGTCGAGCTGGCCTCGAGCTGCACGGTCGACGACTGCGTGGTGACGGCTCCGAGCCAGCCGCCGCTGATCGAGCTGGTGCTGCTCGATCTCAGCTACTGGGTGTTCCCCGAGCCCGACGGCGAGGATCTCACCGCCGCTGCGCTCGCGCAGCAACGCAGCCTGCTCGAGGCGCTCGCGGCCCAGCCCGGGCCGCCGCGCGTGTTGATCTCGCCGGTCCCGATCGAGTCGGCCGGCACCCGCGGGCTCGGTGGCCGCATGCAGCGGACCAGCTTTCGCTATCTGCCCGAGTTCGTGCAGGAGGCCGTGGCTGCGGGCATGTTCGTCGGCGCGATCGGGGCGCTCGAGCGCGACCTCCAGCTCAGCGTCGACCTGTCGAACTCGATCGTGCGCGGCGATCGAACCTTCATCGACAAGCCGCTGTTCGGTGTCGTCGCTGGGTCGGCCGGCGGTGCCGGGCACACGCTGCCGAGCAGCCGCGGCGGCTCGTTGCTACCCGACGCGTGGTCGGAGCACGCCGGCTTCGCCCGGCTCGAGATCACGCCCGACCACGCCCGAGTTCACCTGCACGCGCGCGTGGCCGGACGCTGGCGTGACGCGGCCGTCGAGCTGCCGCTCGACCCCGCGCCGCTGCCCGGGCTGCGCGAGCCTCCAACCATTCAGCCGTGCCCGAGCTGCGATCCGCAGGAGGGCAAGGCCGAGGGCGAGCCGTTCGTGCCTCGCAACGAACGCCCACGCTGACCGAGGCGACCCGACGGTACGGTCGCCTGCTTCGATGCGCTAACGTGCTCGCGTGGGCGAGCCCGGTGATGCCGTCGATCCAGCGACGCCCGATCCCGCGCTCGCGCCGGTCCGACTCGGCCACCACGTGCTGCTGCACAAGCTCGGCAAGGGCGGGATGGGCATCGTCTACGCGGCCTACGACGAGCGGCTCGATCGCCGTGTGGCGATCAAGCTGCTGCGCACGCGCGGCCGCAAGAACGCCGACATCCGACTCAAGCGCGAGGCCCAGGCGCTCGCTCGGCTCTCGCATCCCAACGTCGTGCAGATCTACGAGATCGGCGAGTTCGAGCAGCAGCCGTTCCTGGTGATGGAGCTGATCGAGGGCGTCACGCTCGGGCACTGGCGGGCCGAACGGTCGCGCACGCGCGCGGAGATCCTCGCGGTGTTCCTGGCGGCCGGTCGCGGGCTCGCGGCTGCGCACGCCAAGGGGTTGGTGCATCGCGACTTCAAGCCCGACAACGTGATGATCCGTCGCGACGGCCACGTCGTGGTCATGGACTTCGGCTTGGCGCGCGGCGACGAGCGCTCGAGCTCATCGCCCGATCCCGCCGACGATTTGCCGACCGTCGACGCGCGGGAGCTCGAGCTGCCCAACAGCGCGGCCGCCAACGTGATCGGCAGCAGCCCACGCTCGAGCGAGCTCGAGAACCCGCTGACCGTGGCTGGCAAGGTGCTCGGCACGCCCGGCTACATGGCGCCCGAGCAGCTGTTCGGCGAGCCTGTGCACGCTGGCTGCGATCAGTTCAGCTTCTGCGTCTCGCTGTGGGAGGCGCTCTACGATCAGCGACCCTTTCGGGGGCAGAGCCTGGCCGCGTTCGCGCAGGCGGTGATGCACGATCGGCCGACGCCGAGCGAGACCAGCGAGGTCCCGGCGTGGCTACGCAAGGTGCTCGAGCGTGGGCTCGCGCGCAGCCCCGACGATCGCTGGCCGTCGATGAACGCGCTGCTCGACGCGCTGCAGCGTGATCCGACCAAGCGACGCCGACGCTTGCTGCTCGCTGCGGGGGTGCTCGTGAGCGCTTGCCTGGCCGCCGCCGCGGTGCAGGGGATCGAGCAGCGCCAGCGCGAGCGCAGCGAGCTCGCGCGCGCCGAGCAGCTCGCCGCGTGCGAGCTCGAAGGCCAGCAGATCACCGACGACTGGAACGACGTCGTCGCGCAGCGGATCGAGCAGACGTTCTTGCGCACCAGCCATCCCTTCGCGAGCGCGGCCTGGCAGCACACCCGGCCGTGGCTCGACGACTACGCGCGCGAGTGGTCGGCCCTGCGCACGCAGGCTTGCGTGGACGCGAGCGTCGATCACAGCCGCAGCGACGACTCGCACGCGCGCACGATCGACTGCCTCGACGAAGGCCGCATCGCGTTCGTCGGCGTGCTCGACGTGCTCTCGGGGCTCACGGCCGACGACGCGCAGATGGTCACCAGCGCGACGCTCACCGCCGCTCGACTCTCGCCGCCGGCGAGCTGCAGCAACCAGTCGCTGCTGCGCCAGCTTCGACGACCGCCGGCGGAGCTGCGCGACACCATCGCCCAGCTCCGCGCTCGGCTCGAGCGAGCTCGCGCGCGCAGCTATGCAGGCGATCACGCGCGCGCGCTGGTCGAGGCCCAGGCGGTGCTCGACGAAGCCGACGCGCTGGCCTGGACGCCCCTGCTCGTGCAGGCCGGCACCATGGTCGCGTTCACGCAGTTCCGGCTCGGCAAGTACGAGGACGCCGAGCGCTCGGCCGAGCAAGCCTTCTTGCACGCGGCTGCGAGCGACGACGAGCTCGGCATGCTGCTGACGGCGGCCGAGCTCGCGACCGTGCTCGGCACCGGCCTCGCCCGCTACGACGACGCTCGCCGCTGGGCGCTGCTGGCCAAGGCGCTGGTCGAGCGGCTCGAGCTCGGCGGGACCGCTCACGAAGCGCAGGTGCTCACCCGCTTCGCCGCGCTGCTGACCGAGACCGGCGCCTACGCGGACGCGCTGCCGCATCAGCAGCGTGCGCTGCAGATCTACGAGGCGGTGCTCGGGCCCCAGCACCCGACCGCCGCGATCGTGCTGCTCAACCTCGGCGTCACGCAGGATCGGCTCGGTCAACATCAGGCTGCGCTGACCAGCTACGAGCGCGGGATCGAGGTCGTGAAGGCCGTGCAGGGCCCCGAGCACTCGAACCTCGGCTACTTCTACAACAGCGTCGGGACCACGAGCGTGCACCTGTGCGACTTCGCGGGCGCGCTCGCGGCCTATCAGCGCGCGCTCGACATCTGGGAGCTCGCGCTCGGCGTCGAGCACCCCACCGTCGCGCTCGTGCAGAGCAACTTGGCCGCGCTGCTGTGTCGCAAGCACGAGTGCGAGGCGGCGCTGATCCTGCATCGTCGCGCACTGCAGACGCTCGAGCACAAGCAAGGCCCCGAGCATCCGCAGGTCGGCACCACGCTCGCGCGGATCGGCGTCGCGCTGCAGACCGCCGGGCAGCTCGATGAAGCGGCCGAGCACCATCGTCGCGCGCTGGCGATCCTCGAGACCGCCAAGGGAGCCGAGCACCACGACACGCTGGTGATCCGGATGCAGCTCGGCTCGGTGCTGCGCGAGCAAGGCCACCCCGCGGCGGCGATCGAGCACATCCGTCCTGCCCTCGAGGTGCTCGAGCGAACCGACGGCCCCGCGCATGTGATCCGCTTCGGCCTCGTCGAGCTCGCGCTCGCGCTGCTCGACACCGGCGAGCTCGCGACCGCCCGCGCGCAGCTCGAGCGCGCGCTGGCGTTGTTCGAGCAGCCGCTGTGCGTCGATCGAGCCGACGCCAGCTTCGCGCTCGCGCGGGTGCTGTGGGCCAGCGGCGAGCGAGCCGACGCGCTCACGCTCGCCGAGTCGGCGCGCGAGGGCTATGTGGCCAGCGGAGACTTCGGTGCCCGCGGCCTCGCCAAGCTCGACGGCTGGCTGGCCACGCACACACCCTGAGTTCGCGGCCTACTCGCAGCCGGCGGGCTCCATCGCGGTGATCCAGTCGGAGATCAACTGGATGCCCTCGGGGTTGAGCACCCGCGAGGGCAGCTCGGGCATCTTGACCATCGGATCGAGCGACTCCATCCGATAGACGACGATGCTCTGATCGGGATCGCCCGGCACGATGTCGTACGGACGCCCGCCCGAGGCCGCGCCCGCAGCCGCCGGCGGCTTGCAGACGCCGAGGTGGATCGGCGCCTCCTCCCAGTAGGGATAGCGCAGCCCGCTGATGCCCGCGCCGCCGTCTTGCCGATGGCAGTGCGAGCAGTTCGCGTGCAGGTACGAGCGCGCACGCTGATCGAGCGTACCGACGTCGCCCATCGGATCGACCATGGTCGGGAAACCCGACAGATCTGGGAGCGGCTCGTCGAACACACCGAGCGACTCGAGCCACTGCATCTGGTTGACCATCTGCCCGTCCCGCTCCACCTCGTAGTTCATCTGGTGCGTGACCGGGCCCAGCGTCTCGAGCGTGTTGTCGCGCGAGTGACAGCTGCCGCACTGCTCGAGCGACGGCACCTTGTACTCCTGCGTGGCCGGCTGCCCGTCGACGTCGGTGAACTCGACGTCGACCAGCTGCCCGTACTTGGTCAGCACCGCGTCCTGCTCGGCGTCGTCCCAGACGTAGGTGAACACGTCCCAGCCCTCGGGATAGCGCACCATCAGCCGGGTCTCGATCCGCTTCGCGTTCTGATCCTGACCGGGGTTCGAGCGATCGAGATCGAAGTAGAAGTTCTTGATCAGCACCGAGCCGACCGGCCACTCCCACAGCTCACCCTCGCCACCCGGCCCAGGTGAGGCCGCGTCGAAGTCGATGTGCAGCTGCTCGCCCTCGGGCAAGTAGATGAACCGCGCCTTGCCGGCGAAGTCGGAGAACAGCGGCGAGACCACCGTGTACGGGATCACGCCGCTGGCCGGCTCGAGCGCGGACAGATCCTCGCCGACGAAGAACCCGTACTCCGACAGGTACTCGTACGGCAACGCGTCGAGATCGACGGTCGGCCACTGCGGCTCGCCGCCGGTCTCCCCGGTGTCGGTGTCGCTCTCGCTCGCGCCCGACTCGTCCGAGACTTCGTCGGTCGGCGCGTCGTCGCTGCTGCAGGCCAGCGTCAACGCGCCCACGAGCGCAGCCGTCATGGTTGAACGGGGATGCATGGACTACTCACCCGGCCAGTCGCCCAAGGTCACGCCGACGCAGTCGACCTCGGCGGGGTCGGTGCTCGCGTTGGCAAACCCGCCGCAGATGTCGATGTTGCGGTAGCGGAAGTCGCCGTCGGTCACGGTGTTGTTCTGCACGCAGATCTCTTCGCCCTCGACCGGCTCGGCGGCACAGCCTGCATAGGCGCCGTCCCACATCACGTGCGGGCCGTCCTCACCAGCCAAGAAGCCGGCGATCAGCGAGTCGGGCTCGTAGCCGATGTTGGTCATCGTGTTGTCGTGGATGTGGATGCCACGGTTCCAGACGTCGAACTCGGGATCCATGACCGCGCCGAACAGCGCCTCGGCGTAGTGGATGATCAGCACGCCCGCCGACTTGTGATTGACGATCGTGTTGTTGTCGACCTCGATGTCGTTGGCCGCCAGGATCACCACGCCGGTGCCCGACGGGACCTGAGCCACGGTCCCGCCGATCGCGAAGTTCATGAAGTTGTTGTCGTGAATGTCGTTGTTGTAGAAGCGCGTGCGCCCGCCGTCGCCCTGCTCGAGACCCGGGAGGTCGAAGACCAGCAGGCCGGCGGTGTTCTCGTAGGCTTCGTTGTCGAACACCCACGCGTCGTAGCTGTTCTCGATCTCGACGCCGGCGACGTTCTGGAACGCGATGCTGTTGCGGACCACGATGTTGTTGGACTGCCCGACGTAGTGGCCGGCGTCGCGCGAGCCGATGACCGTCGACTCGACCACCGTCACGTTGTTGCAGCCGACCGGGTAGAGCCCGTAGGCGCCGTGGGTCGAGAGGTCCGGATCATCCCACTGCACGAGCACGCGCGTGAAGGTGATGTCGTCGACCTGATCACCACGGATGCCGTCGCCAGGCGTGTTGAGCACCTGGAGGTCCTCGAAGCTCACGCCGTCGGCGAGCACCTTGATGCCGTTGCCGCCGTCCGACTGGGCGCCGAAGTCGAGGATCGTCGCGTCCTGGCCCGCGCCGCGCAGCGTCACGTTGTTGGTCGAGATCACGAGCTCGTCGGTGATGCCCGCGTAGGTGCCAGCGTCGAGGCACAGCACGTCGCCTTCGGCGGCATCGCTGAGCAGCTCCTGGATCACCGCGTAGTTGTCACCTGCGTCGCTCGGGCCCGCCCACGCGGCCGCGCCTTCGCAGTGCGCCGGCGCCTCGTTGTCGCCGTCGCCATCGCCATCACCGTCGCCATCACCATCGCCATCGCCATCGCCGTCGCCATCACCATCATCGTCGCCATCACCGGTGGTGTCTTCATCACCCGCTTCGGCTTCGCCGTCGTCAGTGCAGCCTGCCAGCGGAACCGCGAAGGGCAACGCGAGCAGCAAGGTCAGGGTGAGCGGGGTGGAAAGTCCATGGGCGTATTTCATCTGAATGCTCCGCAGCCTCGTTTCGGCCGGCCGAAGCATACCCAAGAACCCCGCCTTTCGATCAGCGCTGCGATCGGCGCGGACACGGATCGAACCACACGGGCCCACTGGCCAGACCGATCGCCGCCTGACCCCGGTGTCGGCTGCGCCGGTTTCTGCGCGACCTCGCGCATGCAAAAATAACAACGATCTCACGCCGTTATCACTAGGAGCGGGTTGGTACGGCGAGTGCTCTGAACCCACCGCATGACCGCATCGCAAGGCGAGCCAATCGTTGTGGAGATCGCAAGCGAGAGCCGACGCATGGACCCCGCCGTCGAGGTGGCCGTGATCGACGGCGCCCTCGATCCGGCGACTTGTCGCGCGCTGATCGACAATGCCGACATCGATCGCTGGCTGAGCTGCACCGCCGAGATCAATCGCGCTGCGAACGGCCCTCACACCTTGCCTCCGCGGCGCGTCGCCGAGGCCGCGCCGTGTCGCTTGGTCGGCGCCGACGAGCGGCCCCGCTTCGCCGCGATCGACGACCCGGTGCTGGCGCTGCGGATCTTCTACCGACTCGCGAAGATCCTCCCCGCCACGCGCGAGCATGCCGAGCTCGCCGGCCTCAAGCCGCTGCTGCGTTGCGTCCGCTACCGTCGCGGCGAGGGCACCGAGGCTCACTGCGATCCCGCGCGCGAGACCGCCGACGGCCAGCGCAGCCAGCTGAGCGTGCTGGTGTTCCTCAACGAGAACTTCGGTGGCGGGGCGATCGAGTTCCCGAGCATCGGCCGGATCATCGAGCCACGAGTCGGCCGCGCGATCGTGTTCCCCCACGCTGCCCTGCACCGCGATCACACCGTCGCGCACGGGCGCAAGTTCGTGCTCGAGGCCGAGGTCTTCTACAACCCGAACTGGCAGCCGTACGCACGCTGATAGGGTACGCACGGCAACCAACGTGAGCGAGCGAAGCGAGCGGCGCACCCGAAAAGCGGCCGCGGGGGGCAAAAAAAAGCGCGGTCACCCGCGCCTTTTTCTTTCATGAGCACCCGATCACGGGATGTTCATGATCAACGTGAAGATCGCCCCGTTGGCCGAGCCGGCAGTGCCCGAGATACCCGGCACCGCCGCGCCATCGACCTCGACCCCGAAGGTCTCGCCGAGGCCCGGCTTCACGATCACGAACACGCCCTGGCTGCTGGTCGCGTCGGCGACGAAGCCGTCGCCCGCCTCGTTGAGGTAGCGAATCACCGCGTCCGAGGTGTCGACGTTGCTCGGGACCACCACCGCACCGGCGATCGGATCGCCGGTCTCGCGGTCGCGCACGAGGCCGACGACGCCGCCCGCCTCACCGAGCGGGAGCTGATCCATGAACTCGGAGTCGCTCTCGAGGTAGCCGCTCCAGTCGGTCAGCGCGGCGCTCGGGACCACCCAGATGTCGCGGATGATGTTGGCCGGGCCGTAGAGCAGGCCCTCGGCCGGCGACGCGAGGCCGGTCGCGGTCAGGTAGAAGCCTTCGCCCTCGGTCAGGCCGACGATGCCGAGCGGCGACTCGATCTGCCCGTCGCTGAGCACGTCGATCACGCCCTCCGCATCGCTGGTACCGGTCGCAACGCCCACCGCATTGACGGGGTCGACCGAGGCCATGATCGCCTGCGCGACGCGGAGATCCGCGCCCTCGACGGTCGCGCGCGTGGTGAAGTCGAGCACGCGACCCATGATCCGCGTGCGGCACATGTCCGGCGCGGCCTGGCAGGTGCCATCGATCGCCGGCACGTCCTGGAAGCGCTCGCACAGCTTCGACGCGCAGTCGTCATTGCTGTAGCAGGCCTCGCCCTCGGCAGCGCCCTCGCCCGGATCGTGGGTGGTGCAGACCGGATCGCCGTCGCCGTCTCCGTCGCCATCACCATCGCCGTCGCCGTCACCGTCGCCATCACCCTCGCCGTCTCCGTCGCCGTCGCCATCACCATCGCCATCGCCATCGCCATCGCCGGTGGTGTCGCCGTCGCCGTCGCCGGCTTCGTCGCTTGCTTCCGCGCCGTCGTCGGTCTTGCAGGCGGTCGCGGCCGCGAGCACGACGGCGACGCTGAGGATCCCGAGCTTGCCGAGTAGGTCAGTGTTCATGCGCATGATGTCTCTCTAGTCTCTCGAACTCGATGAGTCGTTTGTTTGGGGGCTGCCCGGCCGCACCAATCGCACCGGGGCCTCGATTGGGTCGGAGCCTATCAGGGCGATCGCGCTCGAAACAAGTGCGGCGGAAACGAAAAATGCGAGCGGCCGAAGCTCGCTCGCATTGCAGCCGCCGATGCGGCGTGAAGAAATTTGTGCCAGTGAGTGAGGCCGACTACTCGACCGTCTCGACGTATCCAGCCGGCAGCTTGAAATCGAACACCTTGTCGGCGATGCCGACGTTGGTCTTGATGCTCTTGAGCTGGAAGTAATTCGACGACCCGTCGGTGTTGTAGACGACGAAGCTGTCGACGCGACCGGTGGTGGCGTGGACCATCAGCACCAGGCCCTTGTAGTGCTTGTTCTCGGCCTTGGGTCGCAGCTCGAGCACATAGTGCTCGGCGTCACCGTAGCGCTTGACCTTGTCGGCGCTGGCGTAGCGGACCTTGAACTCGCGGGTCAGCTTCTCGCCGCCGAACAAGAACTTGAGCGCGGCGTTGATCTCGGAGTTGCCCGACACCGAGGTCTTGATGACCTGGCGGGTGTCGTGCTCGACCATCCAGAGCGTGTCGCCGTTGGCGTAGACGTCCGAGTCCTGCCCGTCCTTGTAGTCCCACACCATCATCCCGGGCTTCTTGAGCTTGAGCTTGCCCGAGGTGTTGCGGGATTCGTTGTAGGCCGGGTTCCAGTAGGTCTGCTTGAACTTGGCCTCGAGATCCGCGGTGCCGTCGTAGAAGGCCTGGACCATCACCAGGATCTCGGACGGATTTTCGGGGCGCCACGCCGGCGCGTTCTCTTCGGCTTCCGAGCTCGGGTCTTGTGCGCGGACCACCTCGTTGATGGTCTCGCCGTCGACGGCCTCGAGGCCGGAGCCAAAACCGAGCACGAGCGAGAGGGACAGGGAAACGAGAGCGGCGTTCATTTGGGTCTCCTACGGGCCGATGCCCGTTGCTCTTGCGACGGCACGTCGGGGCAGCTTATTGGCGAACGTCTGTAAGCGCCATGTGATCGGTTCCGCGCCCATTGCGCGGCGGCGTGATTCGACCCGCTAAAATTGGCTGCGGTGGCGCGGGGTTACCCCGGCCACCGCCCGAGCCGCGACGTGCGGATCATGCTGCCGAAACGTAGACCTCGCGCGGCTTGGTCCCATTCGGAGGGCCGATCGCGCCCTCCTCTTCCATGCGCTCGACGATCTTGGCCGCGCGGTTGTAGCCGACGTTGAGCCGGCGCTGGATCATCGAGGTCGAGACCTTCTGCGTCTCGGCGACGATCTGCACGGCCTTGTCGTAGAGCGGATCGTAGATGCGATCCTCGACCGGCTCGTCGCCGCCGACGTCGACCTCGGCCTTGGTGATCTCCATGTTGTAGGAGGGCTTGGCCTGCTTGCGCACGAAGTCGACGACCTTCTCGATCTCGGTCTCGGACACGAAGCAGCCGTGCACGCGCCGCGGCTCCTTGCCGCGATCCATGTACAGCATGTCGCCCATGCCGAGCAGCTGCTTGGCGCCCTTGGTGTCGAGGATCGTGCGCGAGTCGATGTCCGAGGTGACCTGGAAGGCGATGCGCGAGGGGAAGTTGTTCTTGATCGTGCCGGTGATCACGTCGACCGAGGGCCGCTGCGTGGCGACGATCAGGTGCAGACCAGCGGCGCGGGCCTTGGCGGCCAGACGCGCGACGTTGGCCTCCACTTCCTTGCTCGCGACCATCATCAGATCGGCGAACTCGTCGATAACGATCACGATGTACGGCATCGACTCGGGCCGCGGCGGCAGCTCGACGCCGCCGGTGATCGCGACCGCGTTGCCGAGCGCGTCGAAGCTGATGCCGCTGAGCTTGGTCCCGTCGACCGCGTCTTGGCCCTCGCGTGCGGCCTGCTCCGAGGTCGCCTCGGCCTCGGCCTCGAGCGCGCGGCTCTCCCCGTCCCACTCGGCTTGCAGCTGCGGCAGCTTCTTGTTGTAGCCCTTGATGTCGCGCACGCCGGCCTCGGACAAGAGCGCGTAGCGGCGCTCCATCTCGTTGACCGCCCAGCGCAGCGCGAGGTTGGCCTTCTCGGCGTCGGTGATGACCGGTAGCAGCAGGTGCGGGATGTCGCGATAAATGCTGAACTCGAGCATCTTCGGATCGATCAGGATCAGCCGCAGCTCCTCGGGCGTGCACGAGTAGAGCAG
>DATLLB010000473.1:0-2464 GCA_035538075.1 Enhygromyxa sp. | reverse complement strand
TCACCTGGTTCGAGCCCTGATACGCTCGGCTCGGTGCGCGCCAGCCTGCTCAGCGTCTCGTGCCTGCTCCTCGCCCTCGCCTGCGAGAGCCCGCCGCAGCGAGCGGCCGAGCAGCAGCAACAACAACAGGTCGCCGCGCCGGAGCCTCCGAGCACGAAGCCCGTCGTCGAATCAATCTGCCAGGCCGAGCCCTTGCAGATCGAGCTGGCGAGCTTCTGTGACTTCGACCTCGGCGTGCCGCCGATCGAGCTGCCCAAGGTCGCGTGGACGGCCGAGCCCTACCACCCGCTCGCGACGCGCGTGATCCTGCTCGACAACCGCGGCCTCACCGATCCCGAGGGCACCGGCACGGTCTCGATCGCTAGCTGGTTAGCCGATCCTCCGCGCCGAATCCCCGAGCCCGGCGAGATGGTGTTTGCGATCGCGGCCGACGTGCCCGCGGCGACCGTCGCCGAGCTGCTGACCGGGCTCGCGGCTGCGGGTCGCAAGCAGATCCGCATGCTGGTCCACGTCGGCGATGCTCGACCGATCCCGCAGCCCCGCGACAGCAAGCGCCTGGCCGACATGCGCGAGGCGTTGCCCGACGTCGCCAACGAGCGTGTGGTGTTTGCCGCCCAGGCCGTGCAGAGCTACGCCGAGACCTGCCCGCCGGTCGCCAGCGTGTTTCCGCAGCTCGTCCAGGTCAGCCCGGGTGATCGCTGTGCCAAGCTCGCCGAGCTCGGCGCCAACGCGATCGTCGCGTGCGGCTGCACAAAGCTCGACGACATCATGACCCTGCTCTACGCGCTCACGGTCGGCTTCGACGTGCCGCTCGGTCGCGCCGCAGCCGTCCTCGTCGAGATCGATCCCGCGGCCACGATCACCGCGAACGCAGATGCGAGCTGGGGCGAGCTCGCGGCCGCCTCGTTCGAGAGCGCGGCGCTACATCGCCTCTGGATCGAAATCACGACCTAACACTCGTCGATCGCGGCCAAGCTCTGCGCCGCCATCATGCAGTCGACCAGTCGCTTGGTCGGGCGCACGGCCTTGCAGTCGCCCTCGAGCGCGACCGCCGTACCAGCCGTGCGGCCCTTCCCCTCCGCGTCGGCGATCTCGACGATGTGCCGCGCGAGGTCGCGACACTGCTCCTCATTGGCGCGACAAGCTCCGAGCGTGAGCGAGAGGCCGACGAGGACCAGCTGGCTGAGGCGCGACATCGCGGCGAAGGGTAACTCAACTTCATCGAGCTGGCGCGGCGCGCCGACCGAGGCGCCGAAGGTGCGCTTGACGGCGCCAGGCAGACGCGGTCGGGTGAGCGCGTCCACATGGCGATCAGCGTCTTCGACATGTTCACGATCGGCATCGGCCCGTCGAGCTCGCACACGGTCGGGCCGATGAAGGCCGCCCGCCGCTTCGCGCTCGCGCTCGAGCGCGAGGGCCAGCTCGAGCAGGTCGCGAGCGTGCGCGTCGAGCTGTTCGGCTCGCTCGGCCACACCGGCAAGGGCCACGGCACCGACAAGGCCGTCCTGCTCGGGCTCGAGGGCGAGCAGCCCGACAGCGTCGACATCGACGCGATCCCAGCACGGCTCGCTACCATCCTCGAGCGCGGCTCGTTGGCGCTGCTCGGCCGTCATCGCATCGAGCTGCGCCCGGCCGAGGCGCTGGTGTTTCACCGTCGCCAGACCCTGCCCCGCCACCCCAACGGCATGCGCTTCTTCGCGTTCAATCAGGCCGGCGAAGTGCTGCGCGAGGGCACCTACTACTCGGTCGGCGGCGGCTTTCTGATCGACGAGCACGTACCCCGCCGCAGCGATTTTGATGGCTTGGGGCTTGTTCCTGACGCCCCTGGCTTTGTCGCTCGTCAGTCACTTGGGATGCACCAAGCTCCATCCTCGCTTCGCGCCAGGGATGCCAGGCCCGGCGCCCCAAACCATCAAAATCACTGCGGCGGGGTACTGGCCGAGGAGGATCGCCTGCTCGCCGACCAAGCCGTGCTGCCGCACCCGTTCTCGAGCGGCGACGAGCTGCTCGAGCGCTGCCGCGCGACCGGCCTGAGCGTGTCCACGCTGATGCGCGAGAACGAAGCCGTGTGGCGCAGCGACGCGCAGATCCGCCAGCAGCTCGCGCGCATCTGGACGACCATGCAGGCGTGCGTCGAGCGAGGCTGCCAGCGCGAGGGCATCCTGCCCGGCGGGCTCGCGGTCAAGCGTCGCGCGGCCGGGCTCGCTCGACGGCTGCGCGGCGATCCGCAGGGTGAGGCCGATCCGCTGCGCGCGATGGATTGGGTCAACCTCTACGCGATCGCGGTCAACGAAGAGAACGCAGCCGGAGGTCGCGTGGTCACGGCCCCGACCAACGGCGCGGCCGGGATCATCCCCGCGGTCCTGCACTTCTATCGAGACTTCTATGTCTCGGCCGATCAAGATGGCATCGAGCGCTTCCTGCTGACCGCCGGAGCGATCGGCATCATCTACAAGACCCGCGC
>DATLLB010000472.1:0-2186 GCA_035538075.1 Enhygromyxa sp. | reverse complement strand
CCACGCGCGACGGGTCGGCGACGCCGGCGGCCTCGGCCGCGAGCTTGGCCGGCAGCATCACCAAGAACACGTGGGCGAACAGCGAGACCGTGTTGATGCCGTAGGGCAGCGCACACACGTCGTCGCGATTCGTTCGCTTGGCCAGCTCGCGCGCCTGCCAGGCGTAGAACAGATTGCCGACCACCAGCGAGACCGCAGCGCCGGGCAAGATGGTCCCGCGCACGAGCTCGTCGGAGAACCCGAGCACGTAGGGCGATCGACACAGCGCGTCGATCAGCAGCAGCTGCACGAGGTTGTCGAGCGCGAGCCCGAAGAAGCCGTCGACGTCTCCGCGTACGAAGGGGCGCACGCCGGGCGACGTACCACGGATGCACCCCGGTCTGGTCGACGCGCGACGACCGGCGTAAAACCCCCGCTCGTGAGCGACTTCGAGACGCTTCCGCCCCCGGTGCTGCACTCGCTCGCGGCCGACGACGGCTGGCTGCTCCGCGTCTGGGATTTTTCGCCGATCGCCCAACGGCCGGTCGGCATCGTCGTCGCCGGACACGCGATGATGGCCGACAGCCGCACGATCTGTCGGCCCGATCGACCGACGATCGCCGCGGTCCTGGTCGCCGCAGGCTTTCGCGTGCTGGTCCCCGATCTGCGCGGCCACGGCGAGAGCGGCCCGCTCGCCAGCGCGGGCGGTGACTGGACGATGGACGATCTGGTCGGCGACGTCCGCCACTACGTCGAGCTCGCGCGCACGCTCGAGCCCGAGCTGCCGATCGCCGTGCTCGGCCACAGCCTGTTCAGCCACGCCGCGCTGGCGTGGCTCGGCCAGCACCCCGACGCGGACGTGCGCGCGTTGGTGGCGATGAGCTGCTCGGTCTGGAACAAGCGCTTCGAGCCGAGCCCCGGCTACTGGCTGCTGAAGCGCCTGTTGTTTCTGCCGTCGGTGATCATCACGCGGCTGGTCGGCTATCTGCCCGCGCGACGCCTGCGGCTCGGCAGCGCCGACGAGTCGCGCAGCTTCTGGCTGCAATTCCACGCGTGGATCCGCGGCGATCGCTGGGGCACCGTCGACGGTCGCACCGACTGGTGGAGCGGGCTCGAACAGATCCGCACGCCGATGCTGCACGTGATGTCCGAGGGCGATCGTCTCTATGCCCGACCGGCCGCGGCGGTGCGATTGAGCGCACCGATCCACACCCGCGAGCTGCTGATCCTCGGCCGTGACGACGCGCCCGGCGAGCTCGCGCGCATGCGACCCAACCATATGGGGTTGATCACCGACGCGCGCAGCAAGCTGGCCTGGCATTGGGTTGCCGGCTGGTTGCGACGCAAGTTGGGCGTTGCGGATTAGCCTCTTGCAATCGCAGCGCGAGCGTGGCAGTGTCCGCGCGCGTGGGCAGGGTAGCCCACGCGAATGGACAAAAACGTTGCCCGCCATACGCGGAGTGACCGGATAGGCAAAAACCATGGACATCCACAAAGTACGCAACATTGGCATTTCGGCCCACGTCGACTCGGGCAAGACCACGCTGACCGAGCGGATCTTGTTCTACACGGGCCTGATCCACGAGATGGGCGAGATCAAGGGCAAGGGCCGCAAGCCCAAGACCGACTCGATGGCGCTCGAGATCGAGAAGGGGATCACCATTCAATCGGCCGCGGTGTCGGTCGAATGGAAGGATCATGCCATCAACATCATCGATACCCCCGGGCACGTCGACTTCACAATCGAGGTCGAGCGCGCGCTGGCGGTCCTCGATGGTGCCGTTCTGGTGCTCTGTGCGGTGGCCGGCGTGCAGTCGCAGTCGCTGACCGTCGACCGGCAGATGCGTCGCTACGGTGTGCCGTGCGTCGCGTTCATCAACAAGATGGACCGCCCCGGCGCCAACCCGTTCGCGGTCCTCGAGCAGCTGCACGCCCGGCTCGGTCATCAGCCCGTGCTCGTCACCCTGCCCATGGGCGCCGAGGACAAGTTCAGCGGCGTCGTCGATCTCCTGCGCATGCAGGCGATCCACTTCGACGGCGAATATGGCGAGGAGGTCCGCGTTGCGGCGATCCCCGCCGAGCTGGCGGAGGCCGCCAGCAGCTGGCGCGCCAAGCTGGTCGAGCGAATCGCCGAGCGAGACGCCGCGATCATGGACGACTATCTCAACGAGCGTGAGATAGAACCCGAGCGGCTCGAGGCCGCGCTA
>DATLLB010000471.1:0-3949 GCA_035538075.1 Enhygromyxa sp. | reverse complement strand
CGCTGCGCCTCGGTCATGCGCGCGACGATCTCGCGACTGCGCACCGCACCGCTCTCGCGCTCGCCGTGATCGACCGGGCCCATGATCAGGCACGCCGCCTCCGGCCGCGCCTCGCGGAACAGCTTGATGACCGCGGTGTAGTCCTCGACGTACGGATCCATGGTCCGGCGCAGATCCGACTTCTCGCGGGTCATGTCGTTGCCGCCGAAGGTGAACACCATCAGGTCGAGCTCGCGGTGATCGAGCTGGTTGGAGAGGTGCTCCGGATCGAACTCGGACATGCGGCTGGTGAAGCTGCCGATCAGCGCCATGCCGTCCCAGGTCACGCCCGGGCCGTCGCGCTCGAGCACGACCCCGAACGCGCGCACCGGACCGCCGCCGATCGCCCGCACCTCGAATTCGTGCGCGCCGTCGGGCACCTGGATCAGCGCCCACGCATCGACGGCCGCGGGGCGCTGATCGGGCGGCAGCGAGTCGACGCCCTCGGGCAGCGGCAGCGCGGTGTCGATGATCTGCTCGTCGCCACCGTCGACGCGCACGCGCAGCTTTCCGCCCTTGTACTGCTTTTGATACCAGAGCTCGAAGCGCGAGACCGCGAGCCCGACCGGCCCCTCGTGCGCGGTGCCGTACTCGCTCTGCGCTCCGCCGGACGACCAGTAGGTGACGCCGCCGTAGCCGTAGCGGCCGTCGTCCATGCACCGGTTGCGAATGAAGCAGTGGCTCCACTTCACGTTGCCGGCCTCGCTGAAGCGCACGTTCTTTTGCGAATAGCTGGAGTCGTACTGCTTGAGCGCGTGGAAGCCATGACCGGCGTCGCCGAAGCGCGCCTGCATGCGCCGACGGACCGCCGAGGTGATGCCATCGGCGCCGAGGATCGAGTCGCCCCAGTGACCGACGCGGGTCACGGCGCCGGCGTAGCCGATGTCGGTGCCGGTCAGCGACTCGTAGAAGGGTGTGAGCGCCTCGGGGTTGTCGAGCGCGCGCTCGATCGCGGCGAGATCGGGATCGAGCTCGTGGCCGGGATACTCGGGGTACAGCACCGGCTCGTCGCCCTTCGGCGGCGGCGTGATGACCTCGCGATCCTCGACCGGGCCGTCGTCCTCCTGCTCGTCGGCCTTGGCGGCGAGCTCGGCCATGCGCGCGGCCTCCTGCGCCTCGGCCTCGGCGAGGTCGCCCTGCCCGAGCAGCTCGCGGCCGATCACGTTCCAAAACGGGATGTAGTCCTCGTCGGCCCGCCACGGCTGCGCCCACTCGAGCGGGACCGCGTAGCTCATCGCGAGGAGCGCGGTGAAGGTGCCGAGCGCGGCGAGAAATTTCTTGAACGTGCGGATCGACAGCAGCTCGCCAGCGGTGTCGGGCTGCGCGTCGAGCCGGACGATGTCGACCTCCTCCTCGACGTCGAGCAGGCCCACGTGCGAGCGCGGGGCTCGGTGCTCGCCGATCGGCGGCAGCGAGGGATCGTGATACCTCGCGCCCGGCTCGCCCGGCTTGACCTCGCGCGGGTTGCTGGCGAGGGGCTCTTTGTCGTCGCCGCTCATCTCAAAACGCGAAGTAGATGTTGGCTCGCGGGCCGTCGAGGAGGTGGAGGAGGACCAGGCACAAGACCGCGTAGGCGAACCCGATCACCGGACCCGGCAGCTTGCAGAACCAGTCTTTGAAGCGGACGTCGACCCACTCGCGCGGGGTGAAGTGATACGCGGTGCCGACGATCAGCAAGATCGCAATCCCGTACTCGGCCAGCCAGTCGACCGGCGCGAAGAACCAGGTGCTCGGCGCCCAGGTCTCGTGCAGCCAGTCGTGGATGCCCTGGATGCGGAACAGCCCCTCACGCACGCCTCGCGGCTCGAACTCCAGCAGCTTGGCGATCATCTGCTTGGCGCGGGCGAAGTCCTCGGCGCGGAAGAACACGCGCGTGAGCACGGCGAAGTGGAAGGTCAAGAAGATGTGGATCGGGATCGACCACCGCTGCCAGCGGCTCGGCGCTTCGTCGGGTCGGCGCTGCGGCTCGGGCAGCAGCACGATCAGCGCGAACACGGCCGCCGCGATGCCGGCCAGGATCGCGGCCCGGTCGAGCGGCAGATCGAGCACCGCGAGCCCAAACCCGTACATCGCCGCGGCGAAGCTCGGCAGCGCGAGCCCCCACAGCAGCATCGCCCGCAGCGGCCCGCGCTCGCGCAGGCGGTTCCAGCGGTTGAACAGCATCGCGCCGCCCTGCAGGTTGCTGTAGATGACGAAGTTCCAGCTGGCCCCGTGCCACATGCCGACCAGGAACATGGTCAGCCACAAATTGAAGTAGGTGCGGGCCTTGCTGCCCTTGCTGCCGCCGAGCGGGAAGAACAGGTAGTCGCGCAGCCAGGTCGACAGCGTCATGTGCCAGCGCCGCCAGAACTCGCCGACGTCGCGCGACTGGTAGGGGCGGTCGAAGTTCTCGGGGATCTCGAACCCGAGCAGCTTGGCGGTGCCGATCGCGATGTCCGAGTAGCCGGCGAAGTCGGCGTAGATCTGCAGGGTGAAGGCGTAGAGCGCGAGCAGGTTCTCGAGCGAGGTGAAGTCGCCCGGCGAGTCGAACACGATGTCGGTCAGGTAGATGGCGATGAAGTCGCCGAGCACGACCTTCTTGATCAGGCCCTTGAAGATCCGAAACAGCGCCCACTCGATCTCGTCGGGCCGGATCTGCGGGCGACGTTGGAGCTGCGGGAGCAGCTCGTTGGCCCGCACGATCGGCCCGGCGACCAGCTGCGGGAAGAACACCACGAACAGCGCGAAGCGACGGAAGTTGGTCTCGGGGGTCAGCCGCTCGCGCCAGACGTCGATCGTGTAGCTGAGGCTCTGGAACGTGTAGAAGCTGATGCCGATCGGCAGCAGCGGCGCGATCACGGGCGCGACCGTGGTCCCCAGCGCGCCCGGTAGCACGGCCTCGATCACGTCGACCGTGGCCTGCATGAAGAAGTCGGCGTACTTGAAGTAGCCGAGCAGGCCGAGGTTGCCGACCAGGCTGATCACCAGCCAGGTGTTGCGCTTCAGCTTCGCGCGCTGGGCCTCGGTCGCGTCACTCGAGCGCAGCCCCGGGCTGGCCTTGTGGATCCGCAGCGACGCGACGTAGTCGAGCACCGTCGACGCGAGCAGCAGCCCGGCGAAGTACCAGGGCGGCGAGATCTCGCCTTCGGGCGGCCGGGGCCCGGCCATGTAGAAGAAGTACGAGGCCCCGAGCAGCATCAACACCCGCGCGGCCGGGTGGTTGCGCAAGGCCCAGAAGGCCAGCATCACCGGCACGAAGAAGAGCAGGAAGTCGAAGCTGGCGAACAGCATCGCGGGCGGGGTGAGGGCGGCTGAAGCTACCGCGGGGTCGCTTGCGACGCGAGCAACGGGCAGAAGCGGCCCGCCGTGACGCTCGGCGCCCGCTCGGCATTCCGGCGGACGCGCGCCAAAAACTTCGAAAATTTGCGTCTACGAGCGGCGCCGTTCCGCCGAAGCCGGCAGTGACGCCCAGCGGGCGAGGCCCTCGCGGTCGAGCGTGTCCTCGCCGCGCAGCACCTGCTCGAGCTCGGCGAAGCTGTCGTCGCCCCAAAACAGCTCGCCGTCGGCGATCATCGTCGGCACCCCGAACACCCCGGCGGCCAGCGCTGCGGCGCCGTTGTCGAGCACTCGCTGCTTGCCGGTAGGCGACTGGGCTCGCTCGATCAGCGCCGCGGCGGGAAAGCCAGCTTCGTCGAGCGTGCGCGCGACCACGGTCGGATCATCGATGCCCGGACCGCCGCCCCAGGTCGCGCGCCACAGCGTGTCGATCAGTCGGCGCTGTTGATCGGACGGGAGATCGAGCGCGGCGAGGCGCAGCCCGAGCAGCGGATTGAAGGGATGACTCGGCGGCGGCTGCAAGCGGACCCCGAGCGCAGCTGCCCGCCGCGACACCTGGCGAAACACGAACTCGCGCTTGGGCGGGATCTCGGCC
>DATLLB010000470.1:0-5374 GCA_035538075.1 Enhygromyxa sp. | reverse complement strand
ATGCTGAAGCGCTGCAGAGCCTGGTCGAGGAGGAGCTCGCGGCCGACGGGCTGCTGCATCCGCGCGTGGTTGCGATCGCAGGAGCGATGGGCTTGGTGCTCGGCGAGGCGTCGGCGAGCGAGCGGCACGAATTCGCCAAGCGGGTCATGCGGCCGGCGATGGTCGATCCGGCGCTGACCAGCGAGGACTTGGCCTACGCGATGCTGGTCGCGTGGATGGAGCAGTAGCTCAGGTGCGCTCGAGCAGCTCGTCGCTGCTCGTCGCATGCACCGCCCGTCGAGCCCAGCGCTGCAGGGTGCTCAGATCCTTGCAGCTGCGGATCTGCGCTTCGGCTTCGGCGTCCAACTTCACGCCGCGCTCGGCGAGCAGGTCGACGATGAGGCCGACCAGGGCCTTGCGGCCTTGCTCGAGCCCTTGCTCGAGCCCCTCCTCGACACCGAAATGAAAGGTGCCGCTGCGGCGCTCGACATCCATCCAACTGTGTTGCTCTTGCACGGGTAGCTCCTTGATCAACTGTTCGCGTTGCGACTTGGGTAGCGCCGCCAAGAGGGTCATACCATGACGCTGGCGACGTTTCCCGGCCATGGATCGGGTGAATTGGAAGGCACGTCGCGCGGCTTCGAAGTCGCCCGCGTATCCGTGCAGGGCTCCGGCCAGCACCGCTGCCATCGGTCGTCGCGCCGGATCATCGAGCCACGGCGACGTCGGCACCGACTCGACGTCGAGCACCAGCGCCTCCACCTTCGGCGGGCCGGCCTCGCGCCACAGTCGAAGCGAGCGAGACATCTGGTTTGGCCCCCCGCGGCCGCCTCAGTTTGAGCCGCGGGCGGCCGCTTCGCGGCCGTTCGCTCGCTCCGCGAGCGAAGCGGATCGGTTCGTGGTTTTCGACCGGACGTGGTGCCCCCGTTGGGGGGCTGGTTAGCCCCAATGCCGGTCACTTAACCGATCGGCATTGGGTTTTGCCCCGGGCTCGCAACCGCAACCTAAACAGACGGTTCGTCTTCGAGGAGGTCGGCGGGCGAAACGCCGAGCGCTCGAGCGATGCGGAGCAGGTTCAGCAAGCTGATGTTTCGCTCGCCTCGCTCGACACCGCCGATGTACGTCCGATGCAGATCGGCGCGAACAGCCAGCTCCTCTTGCGAGAGACCCTGGCGCTCGCGCTCGGCGCGAACCCGCGAGCCAAAATACTGGAGCGCGGTGGGGCTCACCAAGCGCAAGGTCTCGTGATGATGCCTATGCGTCTACAGACTATGAGTAGCAAACCTGCCGCTTGCTACCCCGGCTCGCTGCCGCATCCGGTTTAAATGGATTGTTTGTACATCGACGTCGCGGTCACTTGCTCGACGTCACAGTCACTTCGAGCCCGGCAGCTTCGCGTTCGGCCCGCTACTCGCTCGCGGGCTCATCGACCTGCAGCTCGAACCAGAACCAGTTGACCCCTTGGCGCTGGTCGCGAACGACGTAGTAGAGCCGCGCTCGCTCGCCGACCGGCGTCTCGGTCTCGTCTTGATCGCCCTGGGTCAGCGTCCAGCGGTTGAAGCTCGACGGGTCGTCGCTGGTGCCCGACAGCATCGTGCCCCAGGTGCGGTACCAGTCGCCCTGATAGGACTCGCTGCGATCCTCGTAGCTCTCGCCGTTGTTGACCGGGACTTGATAGACCTGCAGGTCTTCCTCGGGCGAGTCGATCTCGATCTGCATGATCGCGTCGCGCGGGGCCGTGACCAGCTCGCCAGCGCCGATGATGAACGCGTCGCCGACCTGCTCGCCGTTCGCATCGACCATGCCCACGCGGACCTCGGTGATCCGCGGGTTGCGATCGGCCTCGGGCACGTCCTCGGGATCGGGCACTTCGAAGCCCGGGATCTCGACCCCGAACATGTCCGCGAGCACCAGCAACTGCTCGATCGGCCCCACGTTGAGGCGCTGCACCGCGTACAGGCAGTCGTCGGGCAGATCGTGGTCGCCGCTCAAGAGCTCGTTCGCGCAGGTGTCGGTCGAGGTCCCGTCGGGGACCCCGGCGATCATCGTGAGCTCGATCGAGCCGTCGAGGAACACGTTGGACGAGAGCGGCACCACGTACTCGGGCGAGCCCTCGCGCGCGATCAGGCACGGGGTCTCGTACTCCGGCAGCTCGGTGCCCATCAGCTGATCGAGCGACGGCTCGCTGCACTCCGGCAGCTCGTCGAGCGTCAGCGGCATCGCGTCTTGGATGCACGCGAACAAGCCCTGGCCGGGCGTCAGCTCGCAGGCGATCCACAGGATGTCGAGGCTGTCGGGATCGACCGGACCCTCGGGGCTGACGATGAACGGCGTGAGCTCGACCCGCTCGAACGGCAACGCCTCGGCCTTGGGCGTCTGCGCGTCGACGTCGGGGTCGGGATCGGGCAGCAGCGGCATCGTCACCGCCGTGCGGATCGCCAGGATCCGATGGCTGATGATCAGCTTCTCATCCGGCAGGTCCATGGCGCAGGCGCTGGCGAGCAGCGCGAGCGTGGCGAGACTGACGGTGCGACGAACGGTCATCGGCCTGGCCAGAGCATACGCCCGTCAATCGTTGACAGTGAAGGCGTACTCGTAGCGCAGCTCGAAATCCACCGGTTTGCCGTTGGTGCCCACCGCAGGCTTGAAGCGCGCCTGCTTGAGCGCCTTGACGGCCACCTGGTCGCAGCCCTGGCCGATGCCCTTGACCACCTTGACGTCGCGGATCTTGCCCTCGGCGGTGATCTGCACCTTGAGGATCACGTCACCTTGCACGCCGAGCTCGGCGGTCGCCGGGCACTCGATCTTCGGCACCTTGACCGCCTGCGGCATGTCCTTGATGAACAGCTCGCTGCGGGGCTGCCACTTGGCCTCGGTGCCGTCCTCGTCGCCCTTGGGGTCGCCGCCGGTCGGGCCCGGTTTCTTGCCCTTGCTGTCGGGCTTGCCCTGACCGCCGTACTCGCCTCCGCTGCCTTGCTCGACGGTCACGCCGCTGTTGCCTCCGGTCGTCGTCTGCGAGAGGTCCCAGCGCTTGGGCGGCGCCTGCTCGGGATTGACCGGATCGTCGGGCTTGGGCTCCTCGGCCTTCTTGGTCTTCTTGGGCGGATCTTTCTTGGGCTCGATCTTGGTCGGCGGCGGCTCTTCGGGCGGCGGCTCGGGTTCGGGCTCGGGCTCGGGCTCCTCTTCTTTTTCAGGCTCGGGCTCGGGCTCGTCGATCTGCGCGACCTCGAATTCGATCAGCCGGAGGGTCGGCTCCTCGAACCCACAGCCGAGCTTGCCCGGAATGTCGGACGACAAGAACAGCACCAACAGCACGTGGCCAATGACCGCACCGACGATGGCCACGCTCGAGCGGCCCTTGGCGTCGCGGATGAACTCGTAGACCAGATAGCCAGCGATGCCGGCCAGCACGATCAGGATCACCGTCGTCGCGTCGAAACCCTGCCCGGAAGAGCTCAGCGCGAGTGGGGTCTCGATCGGCGAGGCCATGGCGGCGGTACGAAGCGGTGATGAGCGGTTCGGGTGCCTCAGCCCTTCACGGCTGGCGGCTTCTCGGTGGCGATCGCGTACTTGGTCACGCCGTTCTCACGCAGGAGGTCGATGAGGTGGACCATGGCTCCGACCTGAGCCTCGGTGTCGCATTGAACGATGCCTTGCAGCTCCGGGTTTTGTTTGACCCGCGCCTGGATCTCGCGCCCGATCGCAGCGTCGATCTCCGCGACCGTGCCTTCGACCGGGGCACCGTCGATCGCAAACTCGTCGGAGCCGCGACACATGAGCACGATGCTCTGCGGCAGATCCTCGACGTTGCGACCCGACGCGGCGTCGGGCTTGTCGACCTCCATGCCCTCGATCTCGTTGATGGTGGTGGTCGTGACCATGAAGATCACGAGCAGTACCAGGATGATGTCGACCATCGGGGTGATGTTGATCCCCGTGATCTCCTCGTCGTCGTCGAGTCCGCCGCCTGCCACGGGCTAGCTCGCTTTCGTCCCGTTGTCCTCGGTCAGCTGCGAGACCGCCATGCCCGTCAGCGCGTCGGCTTCGGACAAGAACCGCTTCACGCGACGCTGAAACGCGTTGTAGGCGATGACCGCCGGGATCGCGACCAGCAGGCCGATCGCGGTCGCGACCAGAGCCTCGGAGATGCCGGTCATGATCGCGCTGGCGTCCTCACCGGTCGTCACGCCCTGCTCGCCGAGCAGGTGGAAGACCCGGAGGATCTCGAGCACGGTCCCGAACAAGCCGATGAACGGGGCGTTCGAGCCGACCGTGCCCAAGAACCCGACGAAGCGCTCGAGCCGGAGCTTCTCCGCCGCGCGGTTGCCCTCGACCACCGCGCGAGCCGAGCGAGGTCCACGATCGGCGACCTCGAGCATCGCGGCCAACATGCGAGCGCCCGGCGAGCCCTCTTTCTTGACTAGGCCAGCGGCGCCCTCGAGGTCATCGTCCGAGAGGCGCTCGGCGATCGGCTTGAGGAGCAAGGTGTCGCGCCCGGCGATGCTGCGGAAGAACAACCAGCGCTCGATCACGACCGCCACGCTCGCGACGCTGAGGAGCACCAAGATCCACAGCACCCAGTTGGCGCCGAGCAGTGCGAGTTGGAGGAAGGCTTCTTGGAGATCCATCGACTTGTCGGTTGGGGCGTGGAGGCTCGGCCAGCGAGTCTCGCAAACGGCCGAAAGGTAGCTGAAACAGCGTTGGTCGACCAGGCTCACCCGGGCAAAGCGGCGTTTGGCGGGAGTTTGCCGAAGTGTTGCGAGAGCATGGCTTCGCGCACGACGCGATCGCAACCCGGATCTTTCGGTCGGTTGGCGCCCTAGCAGCCGTGGTCATCCGCACAGCTCGCGAACTAGGATCGTCGCGTAGCTGCCGGGCGGCAGCACGAAGTGCAATTCGAGCCCAGGACCCAGCGCGTCGACATCCGCGGCCGGGCTCACGGCCACCTGCTCGGGCCAGATCAGCAGCGCTCGGCGTGCGCCCGGGACCTTGCGCCCGAGCCTGTCGAGCTTCGCCCGCGTGAGCCCGGCGAGCGTCAAGATCTCCAGCTCGAGCGCCTCGGACGGCGTCCCGGCGCTCGGTCCACGCAGCTTGCTGCCGAACATCGGGCCAGTGATCAGCAACTCGCCGGCGTCGAGGCGCCGTTGATCTTCTGTCACATCGCTGCACTCGAACATGCCGCCGGTGTCGCGCTTTTGCAGGATGTCACCGAGCAGCACTCGCCCGAGCAGATGTCGCCTCGCTCGCTCGGCCAGGTAGAGGTTGAACAGCGCCGACTGCCCGGCGCTGACGACCAGGTCGGCCTTGCCGCGACGCGGGCCCTTGCCGGCGAGCGCTGCGAGCCCGGGCTCGACGTTGCGACCGTCTTTGCCGAAGCGCTGCGCAACTACTACGG
>DATLLB010000469.1:0-11191 GCA_035538075.1 Enhygromyxa sp. | reverse complement strand
TGGAGTTGTCGGCGCCGCCGACGAGGTCGAGAGCTTTCGCGTGGGTCTGGTCCTGCGCCCGCGCAGCGATGTGCCAGCCAGCCACGCCGACCTCTACGAGGAGCGCGTGCACCTGTTCAGCTTCCAGGGCGACGGTCGGGGGCAGACGTCGGTGGTCGATCTGCAGGGCCAGCAGGAGACGCTCTCGCGCCAGTATGTCGAGCGGCTGTGCGCGCTGATCGGGGTCGGCTTCGGCCTCGAGCTGCCGCACCTGCGTGACGAGAGCGGCACAACATGGAGCTGCGAGGCGTGCAAGCGTCCCGCTCCGCCGCGGCCGGGGCGTTGCTACTACTGCGGGGGCGAGCTCGCGCCGAAGGCACGGTAGTCAGTGCGCCGCTGGCTTTTGGGCAGCTACGGAATTCCGCCGCGACTCTTGCTAGGTTCCCGCCGAGCTTCCCCATGGCCACGCAGGCGATCAGCTCTCGGGTCTCGACGGTCGTGCTCGCGCTCTCGCTCGCGAGTGTTGGCGCGTGCAAGGACAAGGGTGATCACGCGGGATACGAAGGCACGGCCAAGCACACGCCGAGCAAGAGTGACGACGGCGGGGACGAGTCGCACGGCTCCGACGAAGGCGACGAAGAGCAGCAGCCCAGCCGCGATCAAGAGCCCGACGATCCGCGCGCGACGGCGTTGACGATCGCCAAGTCGCCCGCGCCCTCACCGATCGCCGGCAAGGGTGCGAAGTCGCTGGGCTTCAGCCTCGACAAGATCACGCATTTGTTCTCGCTGGCTGCGACCGCCAAGATCCCGGACTGGGGCGCGCCCGGGCAGGGCGAGCCCAAGCTCGCGCGCGACGACGATCTCGATACCGCGTGGCAGTGCGAGCTCGGTGACGGCAAGCCGTGCGTGCTCGGGCTGGCGCTGCCCGAGAAGGCCAAGGTCGAGGTGCTGCGCATCTACGGCGCCGCGGGTCCGCGCTACCGCGACTACACCGGGCACCCGCGCGTGGCCTCGGTGCGCGTGCACACCGAGGCCGGCTACGTGGACGCGTCGCTGGCCGACGGGGCCAACCACGCGTACGTCCGCTTCGACGCGCCGATCGAGACGCAGTGGCTGGCGATCGAGGTGCTCGGCACTCACCCCGGCAAGGACGACGCGCTCGTGCACCTGGCCGAGATCGAGGTCTACGGGACCGACGGCGCGCCGCGGCAGCCGATCGAGCTCGATCCCGACTTCGCGTGGGCGAGCTGGGAGACCACGGCCTGGAGCGCGAGCGGTGGCGATCACACGATCCGCCAGGTGTTCTTGAATTTCTCGCGGCCGAGCCTCACGCCCGAAGACCCGCCGAGCTCGCGCAGGCTGCTGCGCGCGACCGCGGTGTTCGGCCAGGCCAGCGACGACTACCTGCTGTTCGAGCGCCTGCACGGGACCGACTGCAGCGAGGCGCGTGGCAGCTACGTGCTGTTCGACAGGCGCAACCGCATGTTCTACCCGCTCGGCGATCTCGGCGGGGCCGGGGCCAACGTGTATCGGCACGCGGCCGGGCGCGGGTTTGCGGTCGGCTGGATGGGCGAGGGCGTGTTCACGATCAAGGGCATCGTCGAGGAGGCCGGCGTGCTCGAGTGGCGACGGCCTCCGAGCGTGCCGCCGAGCAGCGGCGAGGCGCTGCTGCGCGAGTGGGGCTTCGAGACCGAGCCGCTGGCGCGCGCGCACGCGATCGACGAGGCGACTGCCGGCTGTCATCGCGCGGCCGCGGGCGAGCTCGATCCGCTGCTGACCACCGCGAAGTTCATGCAGGTCGGCGCGGAGGATCCTGGCGACTGGCTGGTGTGCAGCGTCGGTGAGGACACGCTGTTCGCCTCGGCGCCGTGCGGCAAGCCGGCGCGCGCGTATCAGCTGAGCGACGGCAAGCTGGTCGGCAAGCACGAAGGCAAGCACGACGACGCGCGCGCGCTTCGGGTGCATCGCGTGGGTGATCGCGTGCTGGTCGAGCTGTCGGCGGCGGGCGGGGACACGAGCACGCTGCTGTGGGCCGAGCCGGGGCGGCTGCTCGCGCTTGGAGAGCAGGCGGGGTTGTTCGTGCGGCCGCCTGCGGCGTGCTCGGAGTGCGATGACGCGTGGCCGAATCCCGCGGCGGTGCCGAGCATCGTCGAGGGTGGCGAGACCTCGGGCGACGAGACTGGCGAGCTCGCCGACGAGGGCGAGCTGGTCGACGAGGCCGACGGCGAAGCGGAGACGGATGCGTTGCCGCCTCCCACGACCGACTGATCAGCTCACTCCGCCGGAGCGTCGATCGGCGCGGCCGCAGGCGCGAGCTTGCCGGCCAGCTTGCCGGGCCCGTCCTGCCAGCGCACGACCACGCCCGGCGGGATGTCCTCGTAGAGCAGCTCGGGATCCTTGTAGCTGCCGCCGATGCGATCCCAGATCGTGGTGAACTGCCCGAAGTTGTACCGGTAGTACCAGTGATGCAGCGTGTGGTGGCCGGTGTAGTTGATGAATTTCCAGCGCACCCACGAGACGCGATCGTGGATGACGACCGACCAGACGGTGACGAAGCCGACCATCAGCAGATACATGACCGCGTGCACGGGGAACAGGAACGCGCACAGGTGATGCGGGAACGCCTGCGCGAACGAGTCGACCGGGTGGAAGGCGGTGCTGACCCACGAGGTCGTGACGCGGAATTGGTGGTGGTACTTGTGCAGCCAGTTGTAGAGAAAGTCGGAGTGCAACCAGCGATGAATCCAGTAGATCATCGTCTCGGTCACGGCCAGGTACAGGAAGAAGCTGGCGATCAGCCACGGCCAGCCGTAGTCGTCGACGTCCCAGTAGAGGCTGCCGTAGCCGTGCGAGAGCAGCCAGTGGAACGGCATGGTCAGGACCGCGTTGCCGAGGATCGAGATCGAGCCCCAAAACCGAGCCTTGCGGTTCTCCTCCGGGTCCGGGACGTAGTCGGGGTGGAAGCGCTTGCGACCCCAGAGGAAGAACAGCAGGTAGCTCAGGCCCGAGACCAGGAAGTACGCCAACAGGCCGCCGGTGGTCAGGACCAGGAAGATCGCCAGCGGGTTGTCTTCGATGCCGAGCAGCTTGATGAGCATGGCCGTTACCGCGATTCGCGGGCGGATGGTAGCAGCTCGCGAGCGCAGCTCAGGCTCCGGGGTATGGCGGAGATCACTGGTTGACTATTGCTCGCGAGCGAGGGCCCAGTGGCCCACTTCTTCGAGGCAACGCCGGGCCCAGGCGGGTTGCGGGACCGGGATCGCACTGCGCTCGGCGAGCGCCCAGTCGGCCTCGCCGTCGCGGCCGAGCGCGCGTGCGCTGTTCTCGATCTCGATCAGCACGTCGGCTCGACAGCCGTCGAGGGTTGGCGGCCAGGTCTCGCCCGGCGCGGGCATCTGGAAGCCTGGCGGCAAGCGGGACTCGGGCACCGCGTCGAGCAGCGCGAGCGCACGACCGAGACTCGCGAGCGCGCTGCGATGCTGACCCGCGCCCGCGAGCAGGCGACCGACACCCAGAAAGTCGGGGACCAGCTGGACCTCGATGTCGGCCAGCTCGGCTGCGCTCGCGCCTGCGGTGGCCTGCCGCTCGAGCTCGGCGTCGATGCGCTCGCCGGAAGCCAGCAGGCTCTCCAGCGCAGGCTCGATGCCGGGGCCGGGGCCGTGGTTGCCGGAGAACAAGTGCACGTTGGACAGGTTGATCAGCGACTGGATGACCAGCTCGTGGCCGCGCGGGAACACGCGGCGGCGGATCTCGACGGCGCGGGTGTAGTGGGTCAGCGCCTCGGCGTAGCGCTGGCGATCGGTCGAGACCACGCCGATGTTGTTGTGCATGCTCGCGACCGAAGGGTGATCGGGACCCTGCACGCGCTCGAGGATCGTGAGCGCCTCGCGATAGGCGGCGACGGCCTCGTCCCTGCGACCCTGCATGTAGACAGTGACGCCGACATTGTTGAGGCCGTCGGCGACGCGTGGGTTCTCGGGCCCGTAGAACTCGCGTAGCAGCTCGAGCCGACGCTGCGCGTGGACCTCGGCGCCGGCGAAGTCGCCCTGATGAAAGCGAAGCTGCGCGCGGGTGTGCTCGAGATCGGCGGCGAGCGGCGGATCGTCGCCGCGCTCGCGCGCGAGCGCAGCCGCGAGCTGCTCGGCGTAGCCCAACCACCGCTCGGCTTCGGCGAACTCGCGCGTGCGCAGCTGACCTCGGGCGAGCCGCGACCAGCTGAGCGCGGCCAGGCGACGATGACCGGCGCGCAGGGCCGTGCTCGCGGCCGCATGCAGGCTGCGGCGCTCGGCGGCCGGATCACCCTCGACGTCGGCGACCACGTTGCCGATCACGAACTGAGCCTCGGCCGCGAGCGCCGGCCAGTCGCGGCTGAGATCGCTGGCCAACACCTCGCGCGCGGCCGCGAGGCCCTCTTGCAAGTGACCGGAGCCGAGCTGCGCGCGAGCGTCGGCGAGGTGCTCGAGCTGTCGCTCGACTCGCAGGCGCAGGTGGGCGTCGCTCGGCAGCGGCGTGGTGTCGTCGGGCGCCTGCTCGCGCTCGCAGGCGTCGATCGGCGGCAGCGAGCCGACCGCTCGGGCGGCGTGCTCGACCGTGCGGGCGTCGCTGTGGGCGAGCTGCTCGGTCAGGCTCGCGAGCGCGCGGCGGCGATCGTCGAGGCACGCGAGCCGCTGCTCGAGCCACTCGGCGCTCTGCTCGTGGCGCAGGTGCGTGGCCTCGCAGGCCTCGACTTCGGCGGCCAGCCAATGCTCGCGGTAGTCGTCGAGCCCGGCCGCGACGCGCTGCCAGGTGTCGTCGGCGTACGCGAGATGGCTGGCCAGCAACGCCCGCTCGACCTCGACGCGGCGCCCCTCGTCCCACACACCCGCGAGCCGCTCGATCGGCGCGGCGCAAGGGGCCACATCGCCGCGCGCCCACAGGCTCGAGCTGGCGATCAGCCCGAGCACCATCGCGCCGCCGAGCAGCGCCGCGGGGACCAAGCGACGGCGACGCGCGACCAGGTTGCGCTCGAGTTCGCCGAGCAGCTCGTCCATGTCGGCGAAGCGCCGCGCCGGCTCCACGCTCAGCCCGCGCAACAGCAGGCTCCGCAGCCACCGAGGCACTCGCAGGCCGCGGCTCGACTCGCGGATCTGCAGCTTGCGCTTGCGCTCGGCCAGCACGTCGGAGCGGCGACCAGGGAACGGTCGCTTGCCGTACACGGCCTCCCACAGCGCGACGCAAAAGGCGTACTGATCGCTTCGCGCGTCGACGGTCGAGCGGGCGTGCTGCTCCGGGGCCATGTAGGCCGGGGTCCCGAGCACGGTGCCGGTCAGGGTGAGGTTTCCGGTCGAGCTGCCGAAGCGCGAGCGCAAGGGCGAGAGCGGCGAGTCGATCGAGTGCTCGGCGCTCGGCTCCGGCTCGATCTCGATCGGCACGCCCTCTTCGCCGCGGCGCAGCGGCTCGGTGTCGGACCACTCGCGCGCGCGCGGGCGATCGCCCGGCTCGACCCGACTGTCGCGCGCGAGCCCGAAGTCGACGACCTTGACCTCGCCCGCGTCGCCGACGAGCACGTTGTCGGGCTTGAAGTCGCGGTGCACGAGCCCGGCCCGGTGCGCAGCCGCGAGCCCGCGCCCGGCCGCGATGAACACCTCGAGCACCGCTCGCAGGTTGCGTTGCTTGTCGCGCAGCCACTCGCGGAGGCTGCGGCCCGCGACGTACTCCATCGCGATGAACACCTGCTCGGGACCGATGGCCCCGTGCGGCCCCGAGCGGCACACGCCGACGTCGTGGACCTGCACGACGTTGGGATGCTCGAGCCGCGCGAGCGACTGCGCCTCGCGCAGCAGTCGAAGTCGATGGAGGTCGCCGTCGGTCCCGATCCCGATGCCGCTGCGCTGGCCGAGCGTGACCAGCTTGAGCGCGATGCGACGATCGAGCTGCGGATCCCAGGCGGCATAGACCACACCCATGCCACCGTGACCGACCAGATCGACGACGACGTAGCGGCCGATCGAGTCACCGCGGCCGCGCAGCGGCGGCGTCTCTTCGGCGAGCTCGCTGATCGGCGTGGGCTGATCCGGCTCCGAATCTTCGCGCGTGGTCGGACCACGCCGACCCGTGTTCGAGAGCCTGGCCACCGCGGCGGATCATAGCCGCAGCGCAGGGCCGGATCGGTGGCCCAATTTGGTCATGGGTTGCCAGCCATGGGATCGCTGGTGAACCACACCTGAAGCTGCGGATCGGCCAGCTGATTGCCGGCGTCGAGCGCCTGAATGATGTCCCAGGTCTGGTCCTGGTCGAACTGCGCGACCGCCAGACCGCCGCGCGCGACCCCGGGGCTGGGCATCGTGAGCTCGACGTCGGACACCACGCCGCCCTGCCCGTCGCCCAACCACACCCGCAGCTCGGCCGGGTCGCTGACGTTGACCAGGAAGTCGGCGAGCCCGTCGCAATTGACGTCGGCGACGGTGATGCCCGACAGCCCGGTGCCGAAGCCCTCGATCGGTGGCCGCGGCATGAAGTTGCCGTCGTCGTTGATGAACGGGACGATGCGACCGCCGTTGCCGTCGATGGTCACGAGGTCGGGGTCCGGATCGCCGCTGCCTTCGAGCAAGCCGACCGCGATCTCGACCGCAGGTCCGGGCATCATCGTGACGATCGGCTCGGCCCAGGCCGAGATGCCGACACCGTTGCGCTGGACCACCCACAGCTTCGGCCCGCTCGCGTCCTCGCCGGTCACGATCAGATCGTCGAGCCCGTCTTGGTCGACGTCGGCCGCGGCCGAGTCGAAGTACGTGACGTAGTCGAGCTGCACCATCGAGAACTCGGGCGAGAAGTAATTGCTGGCCGGAACCACCAGCGGATCGCCGACGCCGGTGAACACCTGGCCCTTGTTGTCGCCGACGTCGACGACCGCGACCAGATCGATCCAGGTGTCCTCGTCGAAGCGACCGAGCTCGAGCCCGCGGACCTCGACGTCGGGCACCGGAAGCTCGCCGGGCGGGCCGAAGGCTTCAGGCGCCCCACTGCCGGTGTTCTCGAACGTGTAGACGCCGACGCCGTCGCCGTCGGCGACCACGACCACGTCGAGATCGCCGTCGCCCTCGAGATCGGCGACCTCGAAGTCGGCCACCGTGCGCGCGCCGAACGACGGCGGATCACCGTTGAGGTAGTACTGCTGCTGCGAGTCCGGGCCCATGCCGAAGTCGACGATCTTGACGAACATCCCGTCGGCGCCGGCGATCAGGAACTCGTCGCGGCCGTCGCCGACGAAATTCTCGGCCACCACCTCGAGCGGGTCGGCAGCGCCAGACGCAGCCGGTCCCTCGATCCACTCGAGCGGCTGATCGGGCTCGGCCTCGCACTGGTTGACGAGCGGGATCCCGCACAGCTCGCTGTCCTCGTCCGCGCCGTCGCTGCAGTCGAGGGTGCCGTCGCACAGCCCGGACAGCTCGATCATCGATCCGTCGGCGCACCCGAACACGCCTCCGCAGTAATTATCAACGCAGCTCAGTCGCGGGCCGCACTGCGCGTCGGTCTCACAGGGCAGGCCCTCGGCCGCGAGCCCGTCGAAGCAGGCCCCGAGCACGAAGCCCAAGCCGAGGGCCACAGCGAAGCTCGATTGCAGTCGGGTCGCGATCACGTGATCTCCTCTTTCGTCAAAACCGCCCGGTGACGCTCAGCCCCGCGCTGCCGCGGCCGAAGGTGGGCGTGAGCATCGGCAACGTCGCGGTGGCGCTGCGCTTGGCCTGCTTGTTGCGCAGCACCCCGACGACCAGCAGCGCGACGCCGGTCGGCAGCAGCACGCCCGCGCCGATCGATCCGGCCAGCAGCATCGCGTTGCCGGTGCGCCCGCTGGCGAAGCGATCCTCGCGGGCCTGCAGATCATCGCGCTCGAGATCGCTGATGTCATTCGAGCTCGACGCGATCAACCCACCGACGATCGCCCCCACACCCGCCAGCGCTCCGACGCCGGTCACCACGCTGCCGGCGATCACCAGCGGCGTCCCGGACTTGGGCTCCGGCTCCGGCTGATCCTGAATCGGCGGCGGCACCGGCTCGGGCTTCGGCTCCGGTTCGGGCTCGGGCTCCGCTTGCTCGAGCGCCGCGATCTCGCCGTCGATCTCGGCCAGCCGCGCCTGGACCTTGGCGCGCTCGTCCTGCAGCTGCGCGGCGTCGTCGTAGAGCAGCTCGAGGTTGGCCTCGAAGCTGCGCAGCAGCTGCTGGGCCTGCTTGAGGTGGATCGGATCGCCGTCGATCTCGTACGCCTTGCTGTGCGCCTGCGCGAGGTTGTAGATCAGCAGCGCCTTGATCGACGCGTTCTCGGGCGTCGAGTCGACCAGCGCGTAGGCTTCAGTCCACAGCTCGATCGCGCCGTTGTAGTCGGCGGTCTCGTACTTGGCCTGCCCGCGCCGAAAGATGCCCTCGGGATCGGCCTCGGACGGCGCCGCGCTGGGCTCGGATTCCGGCGCCGCCCAAGCCGAGGCCGGGACCGCGCCGGCCAGCAGAGCGAGGCCACTCGAGAGCGCGATGATGCGAACGGCGTGTGGCACGAGCATGAGCGAGCCGCCCGAGTCTACCAGCTGCTGCTAAGGTCCAGCGATGCCCTGGCGCATGGAGATCGCGCTGTTCGTCGGCGTGCAGGGGGCGGGCAAGACCAGCTTCTACGCGGCCCAGTTGATCCACACCCACCTGCGGATCAGCCGTGACTTGGTCCGCACCAAGCACCGCGAGCGACGGCTGTTCGAGACCTGCCTGCGTCTGCAGCAGCCGCTCGTGCTCGACAACACCAATGCCACGCGCGCGGTCCGAGCTCCGTGGATCGAGCTCGCGCGGGCGCGTGGGTTTCCGGTCGTCGCCTACTGGTTCGACGTGCCGCTCGCCGACGCGCTGGCTCGCAACGCCGGGCGCGTCGGCAAGCAACGGATCCCCGAGAATGCGCTGACCAGCACCCACGCGCGGCTCGAGCCTCCGCAGCGCGACGAAGGGCTCGAGCGCGTGCTCGTGGTCCGTGTTTCCGCCGAGCAACAGCGCTATCGGATCGACGACGCGCCCTGACGACGACGGCCGAGGCCGAGCAGGCCGAGCCCGAGCAGCAGCCACCACCCGCTCGGAGCGGTCGATGTCACCCGACAACCTCCCGAGCTCGCGTCGTCGCTGGCTCCGAGCGTGTCGCCGCCGCTCTCGCCTTCGCCGGCCTCCTCCTCACCTTCGCCGGCCTCCTCCTCGCCGGTATCGGGATCGGGCTCCGGCTCGGGCGGGACGTCGGCGTCACCGATGCCGATCGCGACCGGATCGGACTCGACCACGTTGCCGGCCCAGTCCTCGGCCACGGCCACCAGCGTGTAGACGCCGGACGCAGGGAACTGGGCGTTCACGAACGCGTAGGGATCCGCGAGATCGGTGGCCACCGACCCGCCGTTGATCTCCAGCCGCACTTCCTTGATCGAGAAGCCCTCCGGGTGCTTGGCCCCGTCGATCAAGATGTCCAGGGTGCCGCCCTCGGGGAACATGTCGCCCCACGCCGGCGAGGTGATCTCCACGGTCGGCAGCAGGCTGTCGTCGAAGTCATCCCAAGCCGGGCCGCACACGTCGTTGTTGGGGCTGGTCGGCACGCCCGAGCACCAGCTGTCCCACGTGCCCGAGCCCTGGTTGGCCGGCAAGCTGTTGTACCCGCCGCAGCCCGGACCCGGCGCCCAGTTGCCTTCGTAGTCGGTGCAGGGCGTGACATCGAGGCCGCTCTCGGCCTCGATCCACGGCAGCGCGCCCTCGAGCAGCGAGTGCGTACCGTTGCCACCACAGCCACCGCTGACCGTCGAGGCGATGCCGAACACGTGCCAGCTGCCGTCGGGGAACTCGACGTAGGCCGGACCGCCGGAGTCGCCCGGGCACACCGACGAAGTCCCGGTCCCGCCGAGCACCACCATGTTGGCGTCCTTGTTGACCGAGAGCAGCTCGGTGAAGCCCCAGTTCTTCGGCCCGGTCTGGCCCTGCAGCGTCTGCCCGAAGCCGACCACCGCGACCTGCTGGCCGATCTGAATGATCGTGTTCTCGCACGGCCCTGCGACCGGCGGCGTGATCGGCAGATCGGTGACCGGCTCCTGCAGCCGGCAGAACGCCCAGTCGTGGCCTTGATCGCTGGTGCCGGCGTAGTCGGGGTTGGTGCGGCAGAACGCGGTCGCGGCCGTGCGCCCGCCACTGAAGGCGTTCTCGCCGAAGCGGATCGTCTTGTTGCCGCCGCCGCAGTGAGCCGCGTAGACGACCAGCTCCGGGTGGATCAGCGTGCCCGTGCACAGACCTCCGCCGGAGGTCACCGCGACCGCGGTCGGCCAAGCACATTGAGCGACCGGCGAGCCGTTGGCGATCAGCGGATCCTGATCGGGCGCGTCGACGCTCTGCGGCGGGCTGGCCAGAGCCAGGGCCGGAGCCAGGAGGAGCGCGGACAGACAGGCGAGCGGAGCGAGGTGACGCGAGACCATGCGGGCAGCGATGGTCACCGCTGCTCCCCG
This sequence comes from Enhygromyxa sp., assembly GCA_035538075.1. GTDB lineage: Bacteria > Myxococcota_A > Polyangia > Nannocystales > Nannocystaceae > Plesiocystis. The sequence continues at coordinate 728 of DATLLB010000469.1, read as the reverse complement.
CCCTCCCCACGGATGCCGTGCGAGTCAGGATTACTGTGCGATTTGTGAGCTTTTATTGGTCGCACAGCGGGGGCGCAACGTACGCTCCCTCATCAATTCGTCGCGCCGCTGGTGGCCTCGATCAAAAGCGACCGACGAACATCAGACCCGCGGCGCCTCGATCGAGTCGGAGCGCGAGCCCGGACGCTTGCAGCTGACGCTTGCGCAGCGCATGCCCGATCGACATCGACGTGATCCCGGCCGTGAGCGCGCCGAGGGCCGTCACGCCCATCGTCAGCGCGACCGCGTTGCGGATGTCGACCTCACAGTTGCTCCCGCGCGCACCATCATGCCCGCACGGATTCGTGTACGCCGCGAACACGCCACCGACCGCGAGCACGGTGCCGAAGATCGTGACGCCGAGCCCGACCCTGCGCAGCACCAAGCCTTCGTCGTCTCGATGATCGAAGATCGCCCCCGCGGGACGCTGCGTGTGCACGACCACCGGCACCGGTGGTGGCTCGACCGAAGGCGGCCCGAGCAGCACCACGCTCAACGCGATCGACTCGAGGACCATCCCTCGACTCTATCACCCACCAAAAGCAAGAGCCCCGTCGCGGACGACGGGGCTCTTTGGTTGCTCATCGAGTGGAGCGGCTTGGGATCACCAGCCGCCACCGCCACCGCGACCACCACGGTCACGGTCACGGCCGCCGCGGCCACCACCGCCACCGCCACCGCCACCGCGG
>DATLLB010000468.1:0-8485 GCA_035538075.1 Enhygromyxa sp. | reverse complement strand
GAATATGGGGCGTTGTTTCAGACCAACGCCGGGGGCGAGGATCGGCGGCTGCCGTCGATCCCGAGCGACGCTTTCGAGATGGTCGGCTATGAGGGGCAGTCGGTGCTGATCGTGCCCTCGCGGCGAGCGGTGATCGTGCGGCTCGGACTCACGCGTGGCCCGGCGAGCTGGGACACCGATGCATTTGCGGCGCAAGTGCTGGCGGCGCTGCCGGGCTGAAACGATCAGCTCTCGAGGCAATTGTCGAAAGCGGTCTTGCACGCCGCGATCTCGTCGGCGTCGTCGGCACAGGCGGTGCACAGATCGTGCTGCTCGAGGCACTCGAGCACGCGATCGTCGTCGTAATTGGGCAAGCACAGACTCACGTCGAATTCGGCGATGCAGCCGTCGAATCCGGTCGCGCAGGCGAGCACCTGCTCGGGCGTGACGGCCGTGGCGGCACAATCGGCGTAGCCGCTCACGCAGGCGTCGAGTTGGTCCTGCGGGCAGCCAGGCTCACATTCGTTGCTCTCGCAGGGACCTGGATCGATGCAGTTGTCGAACAGCGCCTCGCAGGCTTCGATGTCCTGCAAGGTCTGAGCTTCGGCCACGCAGGTGGCATGAATGGCGAAGCAGGCTGGATCGGGCTCATCGCCGTCACCGTCGCCATCGCCGTCGCCATCACCGTCACCGTCACCATCACCGCCCTCGTCGTCCTCGCGCGGGGGATCTTCTTCATCCCCGTCGTCCCCGTCATACCCATCGTCGGCGCGCGGCGGCGGATCCTCTTCGTCGTCACCCTCGTCGCTCGGCCCCTCGTCGTCGCTCGGCCCCTCGTCGCTCGGGCCGTCGTCGCCATCGGCCGCGTCGCCCGAGTCGTCGTCGCAGGCCGCGAGGCAGACATCGAGGATGCTCTCGCACGCGGCTGCGTCGGCGGGGCCGTCGACGTCATCCATGCAATCTTCGTAGTCGTCGAAGCAGGCCTGCTTGGCGTCGCCCCACCAGCCATCGTCGATCGAGACGCAGGCGCTCGCGAGACCAACGAGCAGGCCCAGGGTGCCGGCTCGCAGCGGGACGCGGGGGGAGACGAGAGACCAGGGCTTCCATCCACTCTTTGCGGTTCGTAGGGTCATGGCGAGGCTCCAACACTCGCTTCGCAGGGCTGCGTCACCGCCGACCGCGATCTTTTTAAAGGGCCGCGGACATCCCGCGTCGACCGGGGCCGCTTAACTGCTACGTTGCGCGCATGAGCGGGCTCGTCACGGTGGCCCCGGTGGGCATCAGCGCCGCGCTGGGGCCGACCAACACCGGCAAGACGCATCGCGCGATCGAACGGATGCTCGAGCATCGCTCGGGGATGATCGGGTTGCCGCTGCGCCTGCTCGCGCGCGAGGTCTACGATCGTGTCACCGCGCGCATCGGCGAGGGTCGAGTCGCGCTGGTCACCGGTGAAGAGAAGCGGATCCCGGCGCGGCCGGACTACTGGGTGTGCACGGTCGAGTCGATGCCGGTCGAGCGCGAGGTCGACTTCCTCGCGGTCGACGAGATCCAGCTCGCGGGCCATCGGCAGCGCGGGCATGTGTTCACCGATCGTCTATTGCACGCGCGCGGCCGGCTCGAGACCTGGTTCATGGGCGCCGACACGATCCGCCCGATCGTCGAGGAGCTGTGCCCGACCGCCGAGCTGCACCGCCACCCGCGGCTCTCGCAATTGCGCTGGGCCGGGAGCGTGTCACTCGGGGCTCTGCCGCCGCGCACGGCGGTCGTCGCGTTCTCGACCCACGAGGTCTACGAGCTGGCCGAGCGGCTTCGCCAGCGGCGGGGCGGCGCGGCGGTCGTGCTCGGGGCCTTGTCGCCGCGCACTCGCAACGCGCAGGTGGCCCTCTATCAATCGGGCGAGGTCGACTACATGGTCGCGACCGATGCGATCGGGATGGGCCTCAACATGGACGTGGACACGGTCGCGTTCGCGTCGCTGCGCAAGTTCGATGGTCACGAGCGACGCGAGCTCGAGCCGGCCGAGCTCGCCCAGATCGCCGGGCGAGCCGGGCGAGCGCAGAATGACGGGCAGTTCTGCACGCTCGCGCCGATGCCCCCGCTGCCGACCGCGATCGTGGACGCGATCGAGAACCATCGCTTCCCCGCGCTCACACGGGTGGTCTGGCGCACGACCCCGAGCGAGCTCGACTTCCGCTCGATCGACAGCCTGATCGCGTCGCTCAAGCAAAAGCCGCCGCGCAGGTGCCTCGAGCTGACCCGCAACGCGGAGGACTTCGACGCGCTGATTCGGCTGGCGGCGCTCGACGAGATTCGAGCACGTGCGAAGGGGCGCGAGGCGGTCGAGCTCCTGTGGCAGGTCTGCCAGATCCCCGACTTTCGCAAGCTGCTGCTCGATGGCCACGTCGATCTGCTCGGCGAAATTTACAAGCAGCTGGCGAGCCCGCGTGGGCGCATCGATCCGAGCTGGATGGCCGAGCGGATCGCCCGGATCGACGCGACCGACGGCGACATCGACGTGCTCATGACCCGCATCGCGTTCGTGCGCACGTGGACGTACGTCAGCAATCACCGGGCGTGGATCGTCGACGCCGAGCACTGGCAGGGGCGCACGCGGGCGCTGGAGGATCGGCTCAGCGACGCGCTGCACGAGCGGCTGGTCGCGCGCTTCGTCGAACGCGAGGGCCGGCGAGCTCCGCTGCGCACGCGCGATCGTGGGGCCCGACCGAGCGCGCCCACGCGGCGACAAGCGAGCAGCATCGATCGTGAGGCGGTGGCCGAGGGGCCGTTTGCGAAGCTGCTCGAGCTCGAGCTCGAGCCGGCGCAGAGCAGCGCTCGCGCGCGCGATGACGCCTGGGTCGCGGCGCTGATCGAGGCGCCGCACGAGTGCTTCAGCCTCGACGATCACGGCCGCATCTTGGCCGCGCCGAGCCTGGCCGAGGGCGACCGCGCGCTGGCCCGCTTGATCCGCGGCGTCGATCTGCTCCGGCCCGAGGTCACGCTCGAGGTCGGCGAGGAGCTCGGTGCGGGGGCGCGTGCACGGATTCAGCGACGGTTGACCGCGTGGGCCCGCGATCTCGTCGGGCAGCTGCTCGCGCCGCTTCGTACCGGCGCCGTGGAGCGGCTGTCGAGCGACGGGAAGGGGTTGGTGTACCAGCTCGAGCAGGGGCTCGGCACCATTCATCGCGGCGCTGCCGAGGCGCAGCTTCGTCGGCTGCGTGGGCGCGATCGCCAGCTGCTGCGCAGCCTCGGGATCGAGATGGGGAGCAAGCTGATCTGGGTGCCCAAGCTGCTGCGTGGCGATGCTCCACGCACTCGAGCGCTGCTGTGCAGCGCCGCGCTGCCCAAGGGCGTGCGCATCGATCCGCCGCGTCCGGGTGCGGTCGCGTTGGTGCCCAATCCTGCGATCGATCCGGACGCCTATACTGCGATCGGTTATCCGGTGTTCGGGACGCGGGCGCTGCGAGCCGACGTGCTCGAGCGCGTGAGCGCGAGCTTGGCCGAGCTCGCCGCTCGCGGCCCCTTCGAGCTGCCGAGCGAGCTGTCGGCGCGCGCGGGCGTGCGGCGGGACGAGCTCGGTGAGTTGGTCGCGGCGCTCGGTTATGCGGAGCTCGACGACGGCCGCTGGGCGGCGATCGGCAGCCGCAAGCCTGGGCGCGTCGCGGGGTAGCGATTTCGCCCGGGACTCAGCTCACGAGTCGGCGTCCGGACCCGCCGCCAAAAAAAATTTCGAGAGCTGTCGATCGGGCCTGGGCTCGCGCGTCGAGGGGGCACCAGGAGGAACCCGATCATGCAGTACATGTTGCTCATCTACTCGAACGAAGCCGCCGAAGCCCAAGCCATGCAGTCGATGTCGCCCGCGGAGCGCGATGCGGTGCTCGGCCAGTGGTACGGCTACACCGAGGCGCTCAAGAGCGCCAAGGTCTACATCGCCGGCGACGCCCTGCAGCCCACGAGCATGGCCACGACCGTGCGTCTGCGTGACAGCGAGCGAATGGTCACCGATGGGCCCTTTGCCGAGACCAAGGAGCAGCTCGGCGGGTACTATCTAATCGAGGTCAAGGACCTCGACGAGGCGCTCGCGTGGGCGGCCAAGTGCCCCGGTGCGAGCTACGGCAGCGTCGAGGTGCGGCCGGTCATGGTATTTAGCTGATCGGATGATCCCCGTCGCGCTGGCGGTCGACCGAGTCTTTCGCCGCGAGTCTGGCCCGGTGCTGGCCGGGCTGATCCGCATCCTCGGCGAGTTCGAGCTCGCCGAGGATGTGCTGCACGACGCATTGCTGGCGGCGCTCGAGCGCTGGCCAATCGACGGGATTCCCAGCAACCCGGCCGCGTGGATCAACACGACCGCGCGGCGCAAGGCGATCGATCGCCTGCGCCGGAGCACGACCGCGCAGGCCAAGGCGGCGGCGCTCGAGAGCCTCGCGGCGCTCGAGGCCGAGGCGACGCGCAGTCAGGCCGACGCGCTCGAGAACTGGTCGATCCCCGATGATCGGCTGCGCTTGATCTTCACCTGCTGCCATCCGGCGCTGGCCCGCGACAGTCAGGTGGCGCTGACGCTGCACGCACTCGGTGGCCTCGATACCGCCGAGATCGCGGCCGCGTTCTGTGTGCCGGTCCCGACCATGGCGCAGCGTCTGGTGCGGGCGAAGGCGAAGATTCGCGCGGCCAAGATTCCGTATCAGGTGCCGGGGCCCGAGGCGCTGGCCGAGCGCTTGGCCTCGGTCCTCGCGGTCATCTATCTGATCTTCAACGAAGGCTATTTTGCCCACGATCAGGCCGAGGGGCTCCGGCGGGATCTGTGCGAAGAGGCGATTCGCCTCGCGCGGGTCCTGACGCGGCTGCTGCCCGACGAGCCCGAGGCGATGGGGCTGCTCGCTTTGATGATCCTTCATCATTCGCGTCGAGCCACGCGCGGCGACACGCTCGAGGATCAGGACCGCAGCGCGTGGAAGCGCGACGAAATAGGCGAGGGCGTGGCGATCTTGCGAGCGGCGCTCGGGCTCGGGCGGCCGGGCAGCTATCAACTACAGGCCGCGATCGCAGCCCTGCACGCCGAGGGGCCGAGCTTCGCCGAGACCGATTGGGCGCAGATCGCTGCGCTGTATTGCGAGCTGGCCCGGCGCACGCCGTCGCCGATCATCGAGGTCAATCGCGCGGTCGCGTTCTCGTGGGCCGAGGGGCCGGCGTTGGGTCTGGCGATGTTGGAGCGGCTGGCCGGCGAGCCCAGTCTGCAGAGCTATCAGCCCTATCACGCGGCGCGGGCGGATCTGCTGCGCCGCGCCGGTCGGAGCGAAGAGGCGTTGGCGGCCTATCGCCGCGCGCTCGCGGATGCGCCCAACCAGGTCGCGCGGGAATTCCTGGCGCGACGCGTGGCCGAGCTCGAGCGCGCCGCTCAGGCGTAGCCGACGAGGATGCGCTCGCGGTCGACCAAGCCCGAGCGCAGCAGGTGCTGATGCACTTGTCGCACGACGGGGATCTGCCCCTCGAGCATGCCGCTGAGCGTCCGGCGGTCTTCGTTGAGGCGTGCGCTCGCGTAGGTGCCGGCGAGGTCGAGCAATTCGCCGCGCAGCGAGTCGAGCAGCTCGCGCTCGTATACGCGGGTCTGGAAGCGCAACCAGCCCTTGTCGACCAGCGCGTAGCTGCCGTCGAGCGCCTCGATGATGCGGCCGAGCTCGCTCGGCACCTTCTTCACCGGACCGCCAAAGTCGAGGAATCGGTAGGGATCGAGCTCGGTGGTGGTGCGCTCGGCGATCTCGACGCGCTCTTGATTGTCGTGGATCCACAGCACGATCCGGCAGTCCCACTCCTCGACCAGCAGACGCTCGCGCTGCAGCCAGCCGAGCTCGCGGGTGTGGTCGAGCAGCACCTCGACGCTGGGGATCGCCGCGATCGCGGCGACCGCTTCGGTGTGGGCCAGCTCGCCGACCCGGTGAAAGCGCAGCTCCATGAAGGTCGACATTCCGAGCGCGACCTTACCGAGCTTTGCGCCGGGAATACAGGGCTCGGTGGCCGCGTCGAGGCGACCATGCGCATGCAGCAAAATCGTGCCGCGGCTCGGGTCGCGTTGCTCTCGATCGTGGCGCTGGGTGGCTGCGCGGGCGATTCGGTCGACGCTTCGGTGCCGCCAGCCGAGGTCCACGCCGACCCGCCCGCGTCGGTCTCGCTCGCGCTCGAGCACCGGCCGGAGCTGGGCGAGCCGCTGATCGCCGCGGGCTATGTCGGGGTGTTCGTGCTGCTCGATCCGGCCCGCAACACGCTGATCGTGTCGGATCCCGAAATGGCCGAGCAGCGGTTCCTCCCGGCGTCCACGTTCAAGATCCCCAATACGCTGATCGCCCTCGAGCTGGGCGTCGCCGACGGACCCGAGTTTGCGCTGCCGTGGGACGGCGTCGAGCGCTGGGCGAGCGACTGGAACCGCGATCACGACCTGCGCAGCGCGTTTCGATTCTCGGTGGTGTGGTTCTATCAGGAGCTGGCGCGACGCATCGGCGAGCAGCGCATGGGCGAGTGGGTGGTGGCGGCGAAATACGGCAACATGGACATTGCCGGGGGCGTCGACAGCTTCTGGCTCAATGGCGATTTGCGGATCTCGCCGCGCGAGCAGGTCGAATTTCTGCAGCGCGTGCACGAGGGGCAGAGCCCGTTCTCGCCGGCGACCGTCGAGCTTTTTCTCGACGAGATCATGATCGAGGAGCAGCACGAGGGCGTGACGCTACGGGCCAAGACCGGCTGGGGGAGCGCGAGCGACTTCCCCGAGGGCGCGCGGCCGGACTTCGACGGGAACGTGGGCTGGTATGTGGGCTCGGTCGAGCGGGGCGACGGATCGCTCGTGTATTTTGCGACGCTGCTGCTCGCGCCCGAGCCGGCGCCCGAGACCTTCTATACGGATCGACGCGAGCTCGGGCGCGGATTGCTGCGCGAGCTCGGATACTGGTGATCATTCTTGCTTGCGATTACGCGCGATCATCGCGAAGAGGTAGATGATCAGCAGGATTGGAGCGGCGAGAAACGACAGAAACGCCAGCATCACGACCACTCCGTAGGCGATGTCGTGCGGGGTAGAAGGCGTGTCGCGCTTGCCGGCCATGATCTCGAACACGGCGTGCTCGAGGTTCAGGAGCGCGAGCCCGATCACGATCAGCGCCAGCGGCAGCAATGACGCGACCAACGGGAGCCCGGTTGGCAGCCCGGCGACGCGGCGCAGGAAGAACAACAGCAGCGCGACCCGCCACAGCGCGACGACGGCCAGAAACCAGAAATTGGTGCTCTGCGCGGCCTCGAGCGGCATGAAGCGCTCGACCGGGATCGCGTAGAGCAGCGCCGGCGGCGAGGCCAGAGTGACGAAGGTGAGCACGCGATCGTATCGCCAGTTGTCAGGACGCAGCGGATTGACGACCAGCCACAAGAACAGCGAGAGCAACACGACATAGCAGAGCGAGCCCAAGCCCGCGTACTGCAGCGGGTGGGCGTCGGGGTGGTCCCAGTAGCGACCGACGCCGGCCAGCCAGGTAGCGAGCAGGCCGAACCGCAGGTGGCGGCGGTCGAGGCGGAGGAATTCGTCCTGGGTCAGGCGAAAGGTGAGCAGGCGAATCGCTGCTTTGCCGACCCCAAGTGGTTCCTCGCTCATGGTCGCGAGCATGCGGCCACGAGCGAGGGCTTGTCGAGCGTCGAGCTCAGCTCGAGGCGCACGCACGCCGAGCGGCGCGGCTGTAGGCGAACGAGCCCCCGATGAGGATGGCTCCGAGGCCGACGAAGCTCAGCGCTCGCCAACCGACGGCCGCGGCCGCGAGATCGAACAGCACCACCTTGCCGGCCGCCGCTGCGATCGTGGCCAGGCCGACCTGTCGCCAGAGGCCGTCGCCGAGCCGCAGCCCGGCCACGATCAGGCCCAGACCCACGACAGCGATGCTCAGCGAGTAGCCGACTTGTCCGAGCGCGACCGAGCCATCGGTCAGCAACGCGACGCCGAGCAGCAGCGCGAGCCCGACGGCTGCGGCGGTGAGCAGGCCGGTTGTGGTCGAGCGCTCGCCGGGTTGGTCGGCGAGGCGCGAGGCGAGGCGCGTGCGGGCGATCATTGCAGGGCCAAAGCCCGCGAGCAGCAGCAGCACGACGGCCATGCCGAGGCGGTCGCCGGCGTCACCGCTGCCGCGCAGCAACAGCGCGTCGCTCTCGGCCACCGCCGCGATCCCGAAGAGCAGACCGAGGGTCAGCTGCATGGTTGCGACCAGCTGCGTGTGGGCGCTCGGCTGTGCGCAGCAGAAGCTGAGCACGGCGACGATCGGGAGCAGGGCCACAGTCAGCTGCACGACGTTGTCCGTGGGTCCGAGCGCGATCACGACGATGGCCCATGCGAGCGTGCCGGCGATCGAGAGCCACACGATCGGGCGCGGGTGCGTGGCTTCGGAGCGCGGCCACATCGACGCCGCGATCACGACCGCAGCGGCGAGCAGGCCGAGCATCTGCGACCACGGTTGATCGGCGGCGACGCTCCAGCCGATCGCGGCGA
>DATLLB010000467.1:0-2227 GCA_035538075.1 Enhygromyxa sp. | reverse complement strand
GCTTTCGGCACGCCTCGCTGTCGTAGTTGACCAGGCCGCGTCCACGTGCGCGGCCGGTGTGGTCGCGCAGCTCGATCACGCTGCCGACCCCAAACGTGCCCTCGACGCCGATCACCCCGATCGGCAGCAGCGAGGCCTTGCGGCCGAGTAGCGCTGCGATCGCGCCGTCGTTGAGGATCAGCGCGCCCTCGCTGCGCGCGAACGCGATGCGGCGGCGTCGGCCGCGACGACGCTCGGAGCTCGGCACGAAGGTGCCAATGTCATCGCCGGCCAGCGCTCGCTCGATCAGCCGATCGGAATGACCGTCGACGATCAGCACGTCGACGCCGCCCTCGCTGGCGAGGCGCGCGGCCTCGAGCTTGGAACGCATGCCGCCCGTGCCTCCGGCCGAGCCACCGACCGCGCGCGCGAGCGCAGCGTCGTCGATGCCCTCGAGCACCGGGATTCGGCGGGCGCTCGGATCGGTGCGCGGGTTGGCGGTGTAGAGCCCGTCGACGTCGGTCAGCAGCAGCAGCAAGTCGGCGTCGAGCGCCACGGCGACGCGGGCCGAGAGCCCGTCGTTGTCGCCGAACACCGGCTGCCCCGGCTGCTCACCGCTCTCGGCCGCGCGCAGCTCGACCAGCTCGCGGGTGCTGACCGAGTCGTTCTCGTTGAGGATCGGCACGGCCTCGAGCTCGAGCAGTCGCAGCAAGGTGGTGCGCAGGCACAGCGCACGATCGGGATCGGCGAGGTCGTCCGCGGTCAACAGCACCTGCGCGACCTCGACCTCGAGCTGCCCGAACGCCTGGGTGTAGAGCGAGATCAGCCGCCCTTGCCCCGCGGCCGCGCACGCCTGCCGGAGGCCGAGCGAGAGCTTGCTGCGATCGAGCCGAAGCACGCGTCGACCGAGCCCGACCGCGCCCGACGACACGATGACCACGTCCTTGCCGCTTCGTCGCAGCCGCGCGAGCGCCTCGACCAGCGCGAACACGCGGCCGAGCGCGAATTCACGGCCGTCGTGGGTGACGACGTGGGTGCCGAGCTTGACGACGATCCGCTGGGCGTCGCACAGCCGCTCGCGCGCGTTCGCGTTGTTGTTTCGCTCCTCGCTCATCCGGCCGCAATCTATCGGGCTGGCGCGAGCGCTCCAAGCCGCTCGCCGATCTTGACAGGCGTGAGCGAGGCAGCGAAACCCAATTTCAATGGAACGAGAGCGACGCGGGGAATGGGGCTCCAGGCTCGGGTTCATCCTCGCGGCCGCTGGCTCGGCGGTCGGGCTCGGCAACATCTGGAAGTTCCCCTACATCACAGGCGAGAACGGCGGCGGCTTCTTCGTCATCATCTACCTGTTCTGCATCGCGTTCGTCGGCCTGCCGATCATGATCGGCGAGGTCATGCTCGGGCGCATGACCGCGCGCACTCCAGTCGGGGCGTTCCGCAAGCTCGCTGGCGAGAAGTCGCCCTGGCGCGCGCTCGGTTGGATCGGTGTGGTCGGTGGCTTCGTGGTGCTGTCCTTCTACAGCGTGGTCGCCGGCTGGGCGCTCGAGTACACGGTGCTGGCGATCCGCGGCGACATCTCGGGCGGTGAGCCGGCCGCGTTGGCCGGTCGCTTCGGGCAGGTCGCGGGCGACGGGACCGGGGCGATCCTGTGGCACGTCGCGTTCATGGCCTCGACCATCGCGATCGTGATCAGCGGCGTGCAAAAAGGCGTGGAGGCGGCCTCGCGCGTGATGATGCCGCTGCTGTTTCTGATGTTGATCGCGCTGCTCGTCTACGCGACCACGCTCGACGGCTTCGGCCGCGGGTTCTCGTTCGTGTTCGGCTTTCACACCGACAAGCTCGGGCCCGGCAGCGTGCTCGAGGCGCTCGGCCACAGCTTCTTCTCGCTCAGCGTCGGCGTGGGCGGGATGCTGACCTACGGCTCGTACTTGAAGAAAGACGACGACATCGTCTCGTCCAGCGTCGCGATCTCGGCGCTCGACACCGTCGTCTCGCTGATGGCCTGTCTGATCATCTTTCCGATCACCTTCACGTACGCGATGGAGCCCGCGTCCGGGCCCTCGCTGGTGTTCCAGAACATCCCGATCGCGTTCGCGCAGCTGCCCGGTAGCAGGATCTGGGCGGTGACCTTCTTCGTGCTGGTCGTGTTCGCGGCCCTGACCTCGGCGATCTCGCTGCTCGAGCTCGCGTGCTCGTACTTCATCGACGAGCTCGGCTGGTCGCGCTCGGTCGCGGTCCCGGTGGTCGG
>DATLLB010000466.1:0-17204 GCA_035538075.1 Enhygromyxa sp. | reverse complement strand
ACCACGAGCTCGAGGTCAGCTACGTCGGCGAGCAGTGGCGCAACGGCGGCAACGCGGCCGCGCACACGCTGAGTTTCGCGTACACGACCAACACCACGATCGCCGCGCCCCAGGACGGCACCGTCATGCCGATCAACGCCGCCGGGGCAGGTAGCGAACACCAGATCGACGCCGCGCCCGATCCAGCTCCGGCCGATCTGCAGCGGTGCAAAGAAGCGAGGCGTGTGGTGCCAGGGCTCGCCATCGACCAGCGTCTCGTACATGAGCAGATCCGCGAACGGCTGCAGCTGGGGGTCGAGCTCGAGGTTGATGCGCACGCTGACGGCGTCAACGTAGATGGAGCAGCTCACGCTCTCGGGCACCTCGATCTGGTCGAGCTCGGTCGGCGTGGCGGTGAGCGAGCCGAGGTTGTTGGCGGCGATCTCGACCGGCGACGCGGAGACAAACCAGTACTGAAACGCGTCGCTGCAGTCGCTTGCCGGGAGCTCGAAGCGGTAGGACTTGTCGGGCTCGAGTGGGACGGCCGGGCGCAGGTCGTAGATCCAGCCGTCCTCGACGAACGCGATCGGCAGCTCGACGTTGGTCTCGCTCTCGCGCAGGGTGACTTGCTCGACGTCAGCGCCGGCCGAGTACCAGCGAATGCCTGCGGCGTTGGCCGGCATCACGGTGTCGTGGCTGGGGACCACGCGCGCGGGCTCGCAGTCGCTACCCGAGCACGCCTGCGCGACGGGCTCGAGCAGCAACACGCAGACGGTAGCGAGAGCGGGCAAGCACCAGCGCATGCCCGCAGTATGACACCGCTTCGGCGGATCAATTCGCCGTCATCGTGGTGACGACGAGATTGTCGATCGCGAGGCCATGGTCGGAGCCGACGTCATCGGGATCCCGCCAGCGCATGCAGAGCACGCCGCCGGGCGGCACGAACAGGTCGGGGATGATCTGCGAGATCGCGACCTGGTTCTGCGCCGCGTTGCCGTCGAGCGCGGCGGCGGTGTTGGTCGCGATCGGCCCGGTGAAGCTCAGCGCGGGCAGATCGAACCAGCCGACCGCCGGATCGGCGACCGAGACATCGGCGACGGTGGTGCCCATCTGCAGGCTCGCGGCGATCGTGGTGTTGGTCGTGTACGCGAAACTCAGCGTGTGCGCGGCCGCGTTGCCGCCGTTGCGCCACTGCTCGCCGACGTAGCTGACCTCGAGCTCGTGGTAGTTCTCGGCCGTGCCGTTGGTGATGCACACGCCCCACGCCTGCGAGGCGGTCGAGCCCGAGGCGACGCCACCCAAGGCGCGCTCGGTCGCCATGCTGGCGCCGAAGCTGTAGATGGCCCCGGTGGTGCTCGAGCCGGTACCGACCTGGCGATTCGAGTTGAGGTTGTAGATGCCCCAGATCGGCAGCGCAGCCTGGAAGGCGGCCGCGTTGGAGGGCCCGACGCTCGGCAGGCCGTCGAAGTTCTCCGTCAGGATCGCGACCTCGGAGAGCGGCCCCTCGGACACGCAGAGCGCGTCGCAGGAGGGCGTGTTGGGGGGATCGCACTGCTCGTCGTTGACCGGTTGCACGAAGCCATCGCCGCAGCTCGCGACCGTGCACGCGTTGGTGCACGAGTCGGTGTTGTCAGCGTTGCCATCGTCGCAGGGTTCGTTGTCCTCCTGGATGCCGTCGCCGCAGGCCGGCAGCGTGCAGATGGCCGTGCAGCCGTCGCCGTTGTCGTTGTTGCCGTCGTCGCAGGCCTCACCGGGTCCGAGCAGGCCGTCACCACACGCGGCGTTGAGGCACTCCGCGGTGCAGGCCGCGTCGTCGGCGTTGAGGTCACCGTTGTCACACTGCTCGAGATCGGCGTGGACCAAGCCGTCGCCACAGAACGCGTTCTTGCACGCGAGGGTGCAGTCGCTGGTGTTGGAGTTGTCGTTGCCGAGGTCGCACTCCTCGGTCGAGCCCATGCCCATGTAGAGGGCCCCGTCGCCGCAGGCCGGCAGCATGCACATGTTGGTGCACTCGTCGGTCGCGTCTTGGTTGGCGTCGTCGCACTCCTCGGGCGGCTGCACGAGGCCGTCGCCGCAGCCTTCGAGCTGGCACTGATCGTCACAGCCGTCGTCGAGCTCGAGGTTGCCGTCGTCGCAGGCCTCCTCGGGCCCGACGAAGCCGTCGCCGCAGACGTTGTCGGTGCAGTCGCTCAGGCACGCCGCGCTCTCGCCGTTGTCGGGCCCGAGGTCGCACTGCTCCGCGCCCTCCCAGACCAGGCCGTCGCCGCAGCTGGCGAGCTGACAGCTGGCCGTGCACTCGCTGGTGTCGGAGTTGAGCGGGCCCTGATCGCAGGCCTCTTCATCCGGGTAGTGGAATCCGTCGCCGCAGCTGGCCGCGACGCAGCTGTCGAGGCAGCTGTCGAGGTTGTCGTCGTTGCCGTCGTCGCAGGCCTCGCCGACGTCGATGATCGAGTCGCCGCAGGTCCACAGCGCGCACTCGTTGGTGCAGTCGTCATCGTCGACGTCGTTGCCGTCGTCGCAGGCCTCGCCCGGCCCGAGGTGGCCGTCGCCGCAGACGTTGCTGGTGCAGTCGCTCTTGCACGCGTTGTTGTCACCGTTGTCGGGGCCGGCGTCGCACTCCTCGTCGCCCTCGACCATGCCGTTGCCGCACACGGGATCACCGTCACCGTCGCCGTCGCCATCACCATCACCATCGCCCGTGTCGGTGTCGGTGCCGTCGTCGTCGTCGCTGCTGGTGTCGTCGTTGGGACAGCCGGCGAAGCCGAACAGGCACAATGGAACCAGCAGAGCCCGCGTCGCGGACGAGAGGACAGGAGAAGTTCGCAGGGACATGGGCAGGCCATAACCGAACTCGGGCCCGATCGGCGAAAACATCACGTGACGAGTCGGAGAGCTGCTAAACCGGCGATGTGCGTCGGCGTGAGTTGATCGGCGGCTTGCTCGGGCTCGCCTGCGCTTGTGGGCAACGACCCAAGATCGAGCAGCGAGGGCAGGGGACCGGGCCCAGCACCCCCGAGGTCGATCAGCGCTCGCGCGTGCGAGTGCTCAGCTACAACGTGCTCGCCGACGAGGTCGCGCTCGACCGTCGGATCCCCGCGCTGATGCGCGCGATGGAGCAGGCGCGGCCCGATGTGATCGCGCTGCAGGAGGTCGCGCCGTGGTTTCTCGACTGGATCGCCGGCAGCGAGTGGCTGCGGGAGTTCGAGCTCGCGCAGATCGACGGGCTCCCGGCGCGGCCCAACGGGCAGCTGATCGCGTCACGGTGGCCGACTCGCGCGACGCGGTTTCGCCGGCTGCCGGGCGCGCAGGGACGCACTGTGTTGATCACCCACGTCGAGCTGGCGCCCGCACAGTGGTTGTGCGTCGCGACCACGCACATGGAGAGCTTCTTGGAGGACGGGCCGATCCGTGCGCAGCAGCTCGACGTGATCTTCGAGGAGCTCGCCCGCGACAAGAAAGATCCCAGCGTGGTCGCAACCGTCTTGTGCGGCGATCTCAACTTCGGCGACGGCGAGCAGCCCGACACGGCTCACCTCGATCCGGAATTCGTCGATCTGTGGGCGACGCTACGCGCGGGCCAGCCGGGCTACACGTGGGACATCGAGCGCAGCGAGATGGCCCGGCTGGGCTCGTTCGTGGGTGAGCCGAGCCGTCGGCTCGATCGCATCTTGCTGCGCTCGCGCGCGTGGCAGTCGGCGAGCATCGAGATCATCGGCGATCAACCGGTCGAGCCGGGCGATCGCCGGCTGTTTCCGTCCGATCACTTTGGCCTGATCGGCGAGATCTCAACCGCGTAGGTAGCGAGCCGCACGCTTGCGGGCGCTGGCGACCACGTCGAGCTGCTCGAGCAGCGAGTGTGGCAGCTCGGCGGCGTCGAGATCCTCGACCGTCAGCTCGATCAACCGCTTGCCCTGCGCGCGCTGGCTCGCGACCAGCGCGCCGATCTTCCGATACGCGACGCGAAACGGCACGCCCTGCGCGACCAAGTGCTCGGTCAGATCGGTAGCGATCGCATCGCCGCGCTCGAGCGCGACCCGACAGCGATCGCCGAGCAGCTCGAGGTGGTCGAGGCCCAGGGCGATCATCTTCAGGCAGTCCACGGTCCCGTCGACGCTCGCGAAGATCACCTGCTTGTCCTGCTGCAGATCGCGGTGATAGCCGGTCCCGAGCCCCTGGAAGGTGGTCAGCAAGGCGACCAGCTCGCCCTGCCGCAGGGCAGCCTGACCGCGGACCAGCTCGAACAGATCGGGGTTGCGCTTGTGCGGCATCATCGACGAGCCGCAGGCCACCGCGCCGCCGAGGGTCACCAGGCCATCGGAGGCGAGCTCGACCACGTCGGCGCTGAAGCGGGCGAGGTGCTGACCGATGCGCGCGCACGCGAACGCGAGCGTCAGCGCGTGGTCGCGCGAG
Source organism: Enhygromyxa sp. (assembly GCA_035538075.1). Classification (GTDB taxonomy): domain Bacteria; phylum Myxococcota_A; class Polyangia; order Nannocystales; family Nannocystaceae; genus Plesiocystis. The sequence goes on along the minus strand of DATLLB010000466.1, from coordinate 12,815 downwards.
CCGACGGCGTCGAGCGGGTTGCGAGGCGGGCTCGCGAAGCCGAGCTCGCGGGCAGGCACCCAGGGATCGATCGGCAAGGTGTTGCCACCGATCGCCCCAGCCCCGAGCGGCGAGTCGGCGACCTCGTCCTCGACGACCGCGAGCAGCCGGCGATCACGAGCGAGAGGCTCGCGCAGGGCCGCGTCGATCCACAGGCGCGCGAGCACGGGGATCGCCACCTGCCGGTGGGTGTAGGCCGGCATCGCCACGTCGCCCTGCGCCTCGATCCACGCATCGAGCCGTGCGTCGAGCAGCTCGAGCGCCTCGAGCAGGCGACCGATCGCAGCCCGGGTCCACAGCTTGAGATCGGTCGCGACCTGATCGTTGCGGCTGCGCCCGGTGTGGAGCTTGTCGGCGACCTCGCCCACGCTCGCGCGCAGCCACACCTCGACGGCCATGTGCACGTCCTCTTCGAGCGGCAGCTCGACCTCGCCGCGCGCGACCTTGCCCGGCAAGCCACGCAACGCCGCCTGCAGCGTGTCGCCCTCCTCGCGGGTGAGCAGCCCGCCTGCGACCAAGCCCTCGACGTGCGCGACGCTACCGGCGACGTCGACCTCGAGCAGTCGACGATCGATCGGCAGCGAGGTCTGCCACGCGAGGAATTCCGGATCGAGGGCGCCGCCGGTGGCGGCCGTTCGGGCGATGGAGCTCATGGCGAGGGACGCTACCCGCGGAGCTCAGACCGGTCGAGACGCGTCGAGACCTCGGCGGATCGCAGCGTCGAGCTCCCGGTCGAATTCCTCGATCTCGTCGTAGCCATGGAAGGCGCCGCCGGTGAACGCGCTGGCGAGGCTCGTGCCGATCTTGATGAGCGGCGAGCTGTAGAGCACCCAAATGCCCTCGATCTTGCTGCGGTTGTTCGTCACCCAGTCTTGAAAGACCTTGCGAACATCGATGTCGTAACGGTAGGTTTCGGCGCTGTCGATGAAGATGCGCGGGCGATGGCCCTTGCGCAGTTGATCGTCGGCCGCCGCGATGATCCGCTCCAAGGTGTCGAGGCGGACGTAACCGGGGACGCGACAGTGGATCACTCCGGGGGCGACGACGACGATTTCGCCGAGCGCGATGCGAGCCGAGCTGGGCGTGGCGCGGAGCGGCGGCGGGTCTTGCTCGCCTCCGGTGTTGTCGTCGGCCAACATTTGGCCATTGGACCACGTGCACAGAGTCTGCGCATCGATCCTCGGATCAAAGCGCGGACAAAAATACAGGGTCGGCTTTCGTGGCGACTGCCGGCTGCAAACACTGGATCGTGAAACGCCGTGTGTGCAATCCGGCACGCTGCCAATCAGCGCACCCGCGGCGCCGGGTGCTCATCCGATCACGCCAGCTCGGCGAGCTCGGCGAGCGCCACGGCGAGCTCGGCGACCTGGGCGACCGAACGCGGGATCACGAGCACGGTGTCGTCGCCGGCGATGGTGCCGAGGATGTTGGGGTGCCGCAGGCCGTCGAGCTCGAGCCCGACGGCCGGCGCCCTGCCGACCCGCGTCCGCACCACGATCATCACCTCGTTGTGCTCGACCGAGAGCACCATGCCGGCCGGGAAGCTGCTGCGGCTGGCCGACTCGAGCCGGTAGACGAAGCTGCCGTCCTCGCGGATCCGTCGCTGGGCGCCGAGCAGCTTGAGGTCGCGCGAGATGGTGCTCTGGGTGGTCACGATCCCACGCTCGGCCAGCGCCTCGACCAGCTGCAGCTGCGAGCTGCCGCCGGTGCCGGACAGCAGCAGCTGACGCAGGAGCTTGCGGCGTTGCTTGGTGTCGCTCATCCGATCAGCGGACTTGTCGAGTGATCAGCGTGCCGATGCCCTGCTCGGTGAACAGCTCGGCGACCAGCGCGTGGGGCAGGCGGCCGTCGATCAGGTGCAGCGCGGCGAGGCCCTGGCGCGCGGCGTGGCGGGTCAGCGCGAGGTTCTCGTCGGCGTCGGTGCTGAAGCGACCGCGGTCGAGCCCGACGATCGCCTGCTCGGGGGTCAGCTCGCTGACCAGCCCGCCGCTGTCGCGCAGGCCTTGATCATCGGCGAGGCTGAGCAGCTTGCTCATGCCGAGCCGCACCGCGAGCGAGACCAGCTCGCCGGGATCGGGCCGCGGCTGCACGAGCACGCAGGCCTGCCCGCGATCGAGCCGCTGCCCGATGCGCACGGGCTCGAGCGGGACCTCGGCCAGGCGGTAGGCACCCTCGGCGAAGTTCTCGCGCAGCCCAGCCAGCACGTCGAGATCGGGCACGACCACGAGCACGCGCAGCTCGGCGTCGAGGATCAGCTCGAGATCGCGAGCGACGCTGGCCAGCAACATCGGCTTGCGCGCCGCCGATCCGCTCAGGTGCACGAGGATTCGCATGCCGGTGAAGCGGCGCACGTACGAGAGCCCGTCGACCAGCAATTGATGCTTCAGGATCGGCGTGTACGAAGCCAGCGAGACGTTGCGGCCGACCTGACCCTCGGCGTTGATGACCACCTGCAGCGCTTCGTCGGCGTTGATGCGCACGTAGTCGTAGCTGAAGTCGCAGCCGAGCGCGGTGAAGCTGGCCGGACCCGAGCCGACGCGGACCTCCCAGCGCACGGTCGGCTCGCGCAGCCGACGAGACAGCTCGCCGTAGTCGTAGGCCTCGACCGTCATGCCGTTGCGCACGAGCGGGACCCGCTGCGCATCAATCGCGAGCTCGCGCACGTCGAGGTCGAAGTAGCCGGCCTCGAGCGCGGCCTGGCCGGCGGCGGCGGCGAGTCGGCCCCAACCGCCGGCCTCACCTGCGAACACGCTGCACTTGAACAACGAGCTGCGCACGCAGCCGCGCGCGATCGCCTGGGCCAGCGCGGGCGTGGGCGCGCCCGAGACCTGGACCTCGAGCAGCCGCGTCGCGCCCTCACCATCGCGCGCGACCTGTTCGGCGAGCGCGAGCAGGACGGCCTGCAGCGCGGCCCCGAACGCGGCTTTGGCTTCGTCGCTGGCGATCGCAACCCCGGACGCGCCGCTGGCCAGCGCGAGCACGGTGTCGTTGGTCGAGGTGTCGCCGTCGACCGTGATCGCGTTGAAGGTGGGCTCGATCGTCTCGCGCAGCAGCGCGTGCAGGACCTCGGGCTCGATGCTCGCGTCGGTGCACACGAAGCCGAGCGTGGTGGCCATGTTCGGGTGGATCATCCCCGAGCCCTTGGCCACGCCGAACAGGCGGATCGGTCGCGCGGCGCCGGGCAGCGCGAGCTGGCCGTGCGCGACCTTGGTGACGGTGTCGGTGGTGAGGATCGCGGTCGCAAACCCGCGCGGGTCGTCGCCCAGCGCCTCGCCAATCGCCGGCATCGCGGTTGCGATCTTCTCGACGTCGAGCAGCACGCCGATCACTCCGGTCGAGCAGGTCAGGACCTGCTCGGCCGGGCACTCGAGCGGCTTCGCGGCGGTCTCGGCCATCGCTCGGTTGGCCGCGATCCCGGCCTCGCCGGTCATCGCGTTGGCGTTGCCGCTGTTGACCAGCACCGCGCGCACGCCCGCGGCCGGGAGCAGCTGCGCGCAGCGGTTGACGCACGCGGCTCGCAGCACGTTGCGCGTGAACACTCCGGCCGCGCTCGCGCCCGCCGGGCTCGTGCAGCGGATCATGCCGAGATCCTTGCGCGAGCGCTTGATGCCCGCGTGCACGCCTGCGAACGCGAAGCCGTCGGGCAGCGCGATGATGCCGTCGAGCGAGGTCGATACCGAAAAGTCAGTCATGCGAGAGCTCCGAATTCGTGGCCGAGTTGGTGGAGAGCAGGGTGGCGAAGGCTGGCGGGACGCCGAGCGGCGCGCGAGCGAGCGGTGGCGGCAGCCCGAGTCCAGCGTCGAGGCCGAGCCAGAGGTTGAGGTTGTGCAGCGCCTGACTGGCGGCGCCACGCATGAGGTTGTCGATGCTCGCGAACACCGGCACCAAGCCGCTGCGCGCGACCGGTCCGACCGCGAGCAGAGCCTGGTGGCTGCCGACCACGTGACCGAGACCCAGACCTTCGTCGGGTTGATCGAGCGTGGTGACGTACGGGTGGGTCGCGTAGTGCTCGCGCAGGCCAGCGAGCAGCGCCGCGGGCTCGACCTTCGGCCGCACGAAGCTGGTCACCAGCATGCCGCGGACGATCGGCAGCAGCTGCGTCACGAAGCTGATCGGCGCGCCGAGGTGGTGCTCGATCTCCGGGACGTGGCGGTGCTCGCCGACCTTGTACGGGAAGCTGTTGCCGGCGAGGTTGCAGAAGTGCAGACGATCGGCGAGGCCCTTGCCGGCCCCCGACGCGCCGCTGGTGCCGAGCACGGCGATCGACTCGCGCTCGATCAGGCCGCGCTCGAGCAACGGGCGCAGGCTCAGCAGCGTCGCGGTCGGGTAGCAGCCGGGGTTGGCGACGTAGCGAGCCTCGGCCGAGGGGGCGCCGAACAGCTCGGGGATCCCGTAGTGCACCTCGGGATCGCGGCGGCGGGCGTCGGAGAGATCCAAGATGCGGGGCACACCCAGCTCGATCAGCGCCGTCGCCCAGTGGATCGCGGCCTCGGCAGGCAGCGCCAGGGCGATCGCGTCGCACGAAGCGAGGGCCTGGCGGCCGGTCGCGTCGAGCTCCTCCGGGCTGCGGGCGGACGGGAGCACCGCCGTGATGCATGGATGCTGCATGACGAGCGCATGCATGACTTGGCCGGCGTAGCCGGAGGCGCCCACGATGCCGAGCTGAAAATGCCGAGTAGACACGCTAGATCGGCATCTAGCGTAGAGTGGGCCGCTACCGCAAGGACCGTCGCTTGCATGCTGCATACACGCATGTATTTCGACTATGCATGCACCGCGGAGAGCGCCAGAAATATGTGAGTTCGCATACAATTCTGCGCCGTTCGCAGCCTTGACTCGCAAACTCGCTCGGGTACAGTTCGCCCCCCAACGCGGGAATAGCTCAGTTGGTAGAGCGCAACCTTGCCAAGGTTGAAGTCGCGAGTTCGAGTCTCGTTTCCCGCTCAAAAGATGAAAGCCCCGGCGATCCTCGCCGGGGCTTTTTGTTTTTCGCCTTCCCCTGGCGGTATCCCCGGCGATTTGAAGGACTGCACCCGTTTCGGGATTTGGCCCAAGGATCCAAATCCCGCGGACAGCGACCGGCTGACGAGCAGCCATCTGGTTTGCACGAATGTCGGTGCTCGGCTCACGCGCCAGACCTTGCGCGCCTTCGCGAGCGCGGATAGCCTCCGAGACGAAAGTGCGCTCCGCTTGCACATTCGGCCGGCTGTCGGTCGCCGCCCTGCGCTTGCTCGGGGCGCTGCTGATCCTGCTGGGTCTGCTGGCCCCGGGTCTCGCCTCGGCGCTCGGTAGCGAGCCGATCGCCCAGCCCAGCCCGGCCGCGGACGTGCAAGAGTCCGAGGACTACGGCGGGGCCTGTGGCGACGAGGACGAGGAGCTCGAAGAGCTGATCGACTGCGGTTCCGATCTCGACAGTCGCCTCGACGAGCCCTGGGCGATCGCGTTGTTGCGCACCACCGAGGTGCGGATGACCGCGCAGCAGTGCGAGGAGCTGCTGACCGACATCTGGTCGCAGCAGAGCTGCTCGGCCTCGGGCCGCGAGTGCGGCAAGTTGTTCGCGGGCGGCGTGCAGCCGCCCGGCTTCGAGATCGCGTCCAGCTCGGCGAGCGGCCACATGGCCGTGGCTGCGCAGGGGCTCGATGGCGCCGCGGCGCGCCGGCTCGGCCGGCCGACCGACGAGCGCATGCCCAAGCTTCGTGATCTGCTCCCGCCGGTTCCGCCGCCCAAGCTCGTCTCGCTCTGAGCGCTCGTCCAGCTCGTCTCGAGCTGCTGCGGTCAATTGATCATCTGATCATCGCGGCGGCCATGACGGGAGGACGGGGTGGGATCCGTGCTTTGGATCCCAGGTCGATCCCGAGTCGACCCGAGCCAGAGTCGAGCTGCGCGATCACGAGTCGCGCCGCTCCGAGCGAATTGACGGCGAAGACCCATGAACCGACTCCAAAATCTTGCGTTGCTCGCGATGTGCCTCGGGCTGGTCCCGAGCTGCCTGGCCAAGCCCGATCAGGAGCAGGCGGCGGTCGACATCGATCTGCGTCGCTACGTGGTCGATCTCCCCGAGCAGCAGAACGCGGCCCAGCCCGAGTACGCGCTCGGCGGTGAGCAGCCGCTGGTCACGATCGTGGTCTGGTCCGACTACGCGTGTGCGCCGTGCGGTCGCACGTGGAAGGTCATGCAGCACCTGGTCGAGGACTACGGCGACGATCTACGCGTCGTGTACCGGGCCGGGACCGTGCCGGGCTTCCAGCATGGCGAGCGTGCGGCCGAGGCCGCGCTGGCAGCCGGCGAGCAGGGCAAGTTCTGGGAGATGCACTGGCGTCTGTTCGAGCATCCGGACGACTTCTCGCGTCCGGTCCTGCTCGAGCACGCCAAGGCGATCGGCCTCGACGTGGCCAAGTTCATGGATGATCTCGACACCGGTCGCTTCTCCGGGCGCCGCATCCGAGATCGTCGTCAAGCGATGGAGCTGGGCCTGAGCCCGCTCCCGGCCGCGTTCGCCAACGGGCTGTTCGTGCTCGGCTTCAAAGATGAAGCCGGCTGGCACGCGCTCATCGACCGCGAGATCGTCAGCGCGCGCAGGATGATGCAGGACGGCATCGCGCGCGCGGACATCTACGAGGAATTCATGCGCACCGCCAAGCGCGGTCGCGTCGACGAAGCGGACGATCATGCGCGCGAGGAGGTCGAGCGGCTGCAGGCCGAGCGCCTCGCCAAGGCCGAGGCGCAGAAGCCCGGCTCGCTCGCGCGACCCGATGGCGAGCAGCGCTACGCGATCCCGACCGGTGCGCCCGGCTTCGGGCCCGCCGATGCGCCGGTCGTGATCGTCGAGTTCGTCGACTACCAGTGCCCGTACTGCATGAAGGCGCACGCCGAGATCATCCCGGCGTTGCGCGAGCAGTTCCCGAACGATCTGCGCGTCGAGATCCGCCACCTCCCGCTCGAGATTCATCCGGCCGCTGCGGCCGCGGCCCGAGCCGCGATCACGGCCCACGAGCAGGGCAAGTTCGGCGAGTTCCACGAGGCGTTGTTCGTCGCTTCGGAAGCAAAACAGAGCCTGGGTTTTTCGACGTTCATGAGCGCGGCCGAGCAGCTCGGCCTCGATCGTGAGCGGTTCGAGCGTGACTTCCAGACCCGCAAGGTCAGCGATCAATTGGCGGCCGACGTGCTGCTCGCTCGCCGACTCGGGGTCCAAGGAACACCTGGTTTCTTCGTCAACGGACGCTACGTCGACGGGGCCCGCAGCGCGGCCACCTTCGTGCGGATGGTCGACGAAGAGCTCGCGCGCGCCAAGCAGCTCGAGGCCGAGGGCACAGCCCGGGCCGAGCTCCACGCGGCGCTCATGCGCGGGGCCCTGGGCCCCGATCAATTTCCCAACTCCGGCCTCGCGCTCGCCGAGCCCGAGCCGACAACCGAACCAACTTCAACGACGGCCGAAGCTCCCGGCCAACCCTGACAGACGACATCACTTCGGCGCCTCAGCGCGCGCCAACCAAGGACATCACCATGAAACGCGTAATCGTAAGTTCACTCCTCGCCGCCGGGCTCGTCATCAGCCTCGCGTCGACCGCTTGCATCCAACCGCCCAACAAGAAGGAAGCCGCGGCCGGGACGGTCACCGCCGGCGGCTCCGTCGTCGGCATGGATCAGGTCGACGACTCGATGAACACGCTGATCACCGGCGACCGCTACCAGATCAGCTACGAAGCCCACGAGCTGTGGAAGGGCGCGCCCAACGGTGCGCTGGTGACCATCGTCGAGTACTCCGACTTCCAGTGCCCGTACTGCGTGCGCTTGACCGACTCGCTCAAGAAGGTCGCCGAGGAGTACCCCGACGACGTGCGGATCGTGTTCAAGCACTTCCCGCTGCCGATGCACAAGCAGGCCAAGCCCGCGTCCGAGGCGGTGCTCGCCGCCCACGCCCAGGGCAAGGGCTGGGAGATGCACGACCTCGTGTTCGAGAACAACCGCAAGCTCGCGCCCGAGGATCTGATCCGCTACGCCGAGCAGATCGGCGTGCCGGACATCAACAAGTTCAAGAGCGACATCGAGAACCACACCTTCGCGGCCCAGGTCGACGCCGACTACAAGCAGGGCCAGCAGTTCGGGGTCGGCTCGACGCCGAGCTTCTTCATCAACGGCATCCCCGAGCGCGGCGCCAAGAGCCCCGAGCAGCTCAAGCAGCTGATCGAGAAAGAGAAGGAGTTCGCGCAGACGCTGCTCGACGCCGGAGCCAAGCGCGAGGAGATCTACGCGCGCATCCTCAAGGGCGCGAAGACCAAGCGTGACGCGCCGAAGCGGCCCGACGCCAAGCAGCAGCAGACGGCCCGCCCGGGCAAGCCCGATCCGGCCAAGAACTACGCGGTGCCGGTCGAGGATCGTCCGACCAAGGGCTCGGAAGAGGCGCTGGTGACCATCATCGAGTACTCGGACTTCGAGTGCCCGTACTGCCGCAAGGTCCTGCCCACGCTCAAGCAGGTCGAGGAGACCTACGGCGACAAGGTCCGCGTCGTGTTCCGTCAGCAGCCGCTGCCGATGCACAAGCAGGCGATCCCGGCCGCCAAGGCTGCGCTCGCGGCTCACAACCAGGGCAAGTTCTGGGAGATGCACGATCTGCTGTTCGCCAAGGCCGAGAGCCGCGGGCTCAACGACGAGGCGTACGTCGAGATGGCGCGCCAGCTCTCGCTCGACGTCGACAAGTTCAACGCCGATCGGGCCAGCCCGGAGATCGCCGCGCTGATCGAGGGCGACCAGAAGATCGCCGCGCAGTTCGGCGCAGGCGGGACCCCGGCGTTCTTCGTCAATGGTCGGCCGATCTCGGGCGCGCAGCCGTTCGAGGCCTTCCAGGCCGTGATCGACGAGGAGCTGAAGAAGGCCGAAGCCTTCATGGCCGCGAACAAGGTCGAGCCCAAGGACCTCTACGCGGAGATGTCGAAGAACTGGGAGACCAAGGTCGAGGCGCCGCCGCTGGCCGATCACACCCGCCGCGAGATCGCGACCGAGAACCTGCCGGGCAAGGGCAACCTGAAGGATCCGAAGCTCACGCTGATCGAGTGCTCGGACTTCGACTGCCCGTACTGCACGCGCGGCGCTCAGCTGGTCGAGCAGATCTTCGCGTCGCCCAAGTACAAGGATCAGGTCGCGTTCTACTTCATCAACTTCCCGCTGCCGATGCACAAGAACGCCGAGGGCGCGCATCGTGCCGCGATCGCGGCCGGCAACCAGGGCAAGTTCTTCGAGATGCACGACCTGTTGTTCGCCGACAAGAACAAGCGGTCGGAGTCCGACTACAAGGACATGGCCGCGCAGCTCGGGCTCGACGTCGACAAGTTCATGACCGACTGGAACTCCGACGCGACCAAGAAGAGGCTCGAGGAGGACATGGCGCTGTGCAAGAAGCACGGCGTGAGCGGCACGCCGAACTTCTTCATCAACGGCCGCTCGATGCGTGGCGCGTTGCCGTTCGAGATGGCCGAGACCGTGCTCGACGAGGAGCTCGCGGGCGGCTTCGAGGCCGCGGCCAAGAAGGCCGGCGACGCGGGCAAGGCCGACGCGGGCAAGGCCGACGCGGGCAAGCCCGACGAGAAGGGCAAGTCCGAGGGTAAGGGCGAGAAGAAGGGCGCCGAGAAGGGCGCCGCGAAGAAGGAAGGCTGATCTTCCGCGAACTGCGGACCAGTCGGGCCGGCGCTGCCGGCCCGGCTGCGATCCGCAGTCCTGCCAAGCCCGCGTGTTTGCTGCACTCCGGCTTGCCAGGGCTGCGCACCGCCAGAAAAAAGTTACCCTCCCGCGACCCGGAGACCGAGATGTCCGAGCACGAAGATGACAAGCAAGAGGGCGCGAGCGATCGCCCCCACGAGGACGACCGCACGCTCGAGGACTCGAAGTCGCGATCGATCGCCTCCGCACCCTCACCATGGCCGAAGTCGGGCGGCGACGAGTCGCCCTCGGCCAAGCCCGAGGTCGAGGTCGTGGCCGCCAAGGCGCCGAAGGCCGCCAAGCCCGACGACAAGAAGGCCAAGCTGCTGAGCAACCTGGTGTTCGTGGTCGGGTTCCTGGCCACGCTGGTGCTCGGCTACTACGTCGGCCAGTGGGTGCGGGTGAAGTTCGGCGACAAGCCGCAGCCCGAGTCCGGCGATCGCTACCGGGTCGAGCTGCGCGGCGACGAGCCGCAGCTCGGGCCTGACGACGCGCTGGTGACCATCATCGAGTTCGCCGACTACCAGTGCCCGTACTGCGCCGACTCGGTCGAGCCGCTCAAGGACGCGATGTCGGCCTACGAAGGCGACGTGCGGCTGATCTTCAAGCACTACCCGCTGCCCGGCCACCCCAACGCGGCCCCGGCCGCCTACGTGAGCTGGGCGGCCCACCAGCAGGATCACTTCTGGGACTTCCACGATCGCCTGTTCGAGTCGAAGGCCTCGATCGACAAGGTGCCCGAGTGGGTCAAGGAGTTCGGCCTCGACGCCAACAAGTTCGGCGCCGACATGGAATCGAGCGGCGCCAAGCAGGCGGTCGACAGCGACATGCTCGCGGGCGCCAAGGTCGGCGTGACCGGGACCCCGGCGTTCTACGTGAACGGCCACCTCTACCGGGGCAAGCGCAGCGAGGTCGACTGGCGCAAGATCATCGAGGCCGAGCTGAACTACGCCAAGGAGCTGGTCGACGACGGCGTCGCGCGGGGCGAGCTCTACGAGCACCTGATGAAGGACGCGCTCGATCGCCAGCCCGGCGCGCCCGATCGCAAGCCCGCGGCCAAGATCGATCCTGCGACCTACAACGTCCCGATCGATGGCCGTCCGACGAAGGGGCCGGAGACCGCACTGGTGACGGTGGTCGAGTTCGCCGATTACCACTGCCCCTTCTGCGCCAAGGTCACGGGCGACCTCGATCGTCTGCTCGAGGAGCACCCCAACGACGTGCGCTTGGTCTACGTGCAGCGACCGCTGCCGATGCATCCCAACGCCCGCGACGCATCCAAGGCCGCGCTCGCAGCCGCCAAGCAGGGCAAGTTCTGGGAGATGCACGAGAAGCTGTTCCTTCGCAAGTCGCAGAAGCTCGAGCAGTTCGTGAAGCTCGCCGAGGAGCTCGGCCTCGACGTCGAGCAGTTCAAGGCCGACTACGCGAGCGAGGAAGTCGCGGCCCAGCTCGCGGAGGATCAAAAGCTCTCCGATCAACTCGGGGTCAACGGCACGCCCGCGTTCTTCATCAACGGCCGCTACTTGTCCGGCGCCCAGGGCTATCCGGTGATCGAGGGGCTCGTGCAGGAGGAGCTCGCTGAGGCCAAGGAGCTGGTGTCGATGGGCACGGCGCCGAGCAAGGTCTACGAGACGGTGATCGCCAACGGCAAGACGACCCTGCCCCCGCGGAAATAGCCTTGAGCGAGCAACACCAGCAGGAGTCGGCCGCGCCGACCATCCCTCCGCCGACGATCGAGCGCCACGCCAAGCGGGGGCTCGACGCGGTCGCAATCCTCGCGATGTTCGCGTTCGTGTTGGTCGGCGGCCTGCTGGTGTTCGGCTTCGCCCAGGCGCTGGTCCCCGCCGCCGAGGCCCAGCTCGGCGCCGCCTGTCGGCCGCTGACGCCCACGCCCAAGTCCGGCCCGGTGCCCGAGCTCGAGCTCGAGGACCTGGCCGGCAACCCGGTCTCGCTCGACGACTTCCGCGGTAAGTTCCTGGTCGTCAACTTCTGGGCCACGTGGTGCCAGCCCTGCACCCGCGAGTGGCCCGATCTCGACATGCTGGCCGAGCGCCTGGCCGAGCGCGACGACGTGGCCGTGATCGCGATCAGCATCGATCAAGAGGTCGCCGAGATCGGGCCCTACCTCGAGCGCATGGGCCTGACCAACAGCGGCGTGACGATCCTGCGGGCCAAGCTCGCCGACGCGCACAAGCTGTTCGGCAGCGAGATGATCCCGGATACTTATTTCGTGAACCGCGAGGGCGAGTTCGAGGCGGTGTTCGTCAACGTCCGCGAGTGGGGCAAGAGCAAGGCGGTCCGCTGCGTCGAGGGCAGCGCGGATCGGGAGTGATGAGATGCTCGAGCGTCTGAGCTTGCGCGATGTCGGGCCCGTCGATGCGATGGAGCTGGAGTTCGCGCCGCGGCTCAACGTCGTCACGGGTGACAACGGGCTGGGGAAGAGCTTCCTGCTGGACGTCTCGTGGTGGGCGCTGACGGGGGCGTGGTCGAGCAATCCTGCATTGCCTCGACGCCGCAAGGGCGCGACACCGATGATCGAGGTTGGCTTCGATGGTTGGCAGGCGGGCTTTGAGTTCCAGTTCCGCAGCCAGCGTTGGGAGCCGTCTGCGGGCGACGATGTAGAGTTGTTTCCGCCGGAGCCAGGGCTCGTGATCTACGCTCGCGTCGATGGCGGCGTGTGTGTGTTCGATCCAGCTCGCAATCCGCGAAGCCGATGGTCGAGCACGCCGAGCGAACCGCCATACTTGTTCTCTCAGCAGGCGATCTGGGACGGGCTGCCGATCGATTCGCCGAAGAAGCGCTGCAACGGGCTGATTGCCGACTGGGCCAACTGGCAGCGCGAAAAGGGTGAAGCGTTCCGCCAGTTCATCCGCACGCTGGATGGGCTCGCGCCATCACCCGAAGAGCCGCTCACACCTGGCGAGCTCACCCGCGTCTCGCTCGACGACGTGCGCGACATCCCGACCCTGGCAATGGCCTACGGCGAGGTCCCGGTCACCCACGCTTCGGCTGGGATGCGCCGGATCCTCGCGCTCGCGTACCTGCTCGTGTGGACCTGGCGCGAGCATGTTCGGGCGTGCGAG
>DATLLB010000465.1:0-2304 GCA_035538075.1 Enhygromyxa sp. | reverse complement strand
GCTGTTCTTGCTGCCGCTTTGGATCTCGAGCTTCCGCTACGACGACAAGGTCTACCGCTTCGTGGTCAACGCTCGCACCGGGGAGATCGCGGGCGAGCGGCCGTACAGCAAGCTCAAGATTGCGATGGCGATCATCGCCGCGATCCTGGTCATCGTCGGCATCGTGCTGATCGCCCAGCACGCCCAGTGACTGGGGCGTTTGGCGGCACACGATTTTCCGAGGTCCCGAGGGATCGCCAGCACCGCTGCCGCGTCGACCGGCAGCGATGCTCGCTCCCATCGAATTGCGCGAGACCCATGGTGCGACCGAGGCTTTTGCCGACCGCCTGGTCGCGCTGATCAACGACGGCTCGCTGGCGCTGATGATCTCGATCGGTCATCGCACCGGGCTGTTCGACGCGCTCGCCGAGCTCGGCGAGGTCAGCTCGACCGAGCTCGCGCTCGCGACCGCGCTCGAGCCTCGCTACGTGCGCGAGTGGCTGGGCGCGATGGTGGTCGGGCGCGTCGTCGAGCATGACGGCAAGGCCGGCACCTACGCGCTGCCCGACGCGCACGCGGCCGCGCTGTGCCGCAAGTCGGGGGCCCAGCTCGCGGTGCTCACTCAGTATCTCTCCGCGCTCGCGCGCGTCGAGGATCAGGTCGTCGAGTGCTTCCGTCGCGGTGGCGGCGTGCCCGACCGCGACGACTCGCGCTTTCACGAGATCACGGCCGAGGACAGCGAGCAGTCGGTGGTGCCCGAGCTCGAGTCGTCGATCCTGCCGCTGGTCCCGGGCCTGATCGATCGCATGCGGCTCGGCATCGAGGTGCTCGAGCTCGGCTGCGGGCGTGGTGTGGTGCTGCTCTCGCTGGCCGAACGGTTCCCCCGCAGCCGCTTCCATGGTGTCGACAGCTCGGCCGAGGCGATCGCCTGGGCGCGCACGCAGGCGCGCGAGCGAGGGCTTCGCAACGTCAGCTTCGAGCAGCGTGACGCGGGCCAGCTCGGGGCCGAGCACTACGCTCGCTACGATCTGATCGCGACCTTTCAGAGCCTCCACGAGCAGCGCGACCCCGCGGCGGTGCTGGCGATGATCGCCGACAGCCTCGCGCCCGGTGGCGTCTACCTCATGCAGCACAGCGCGAGCTCGGGTCAGCACGCGGGCGACGTCGGGCTTCCGCTCGCGCCGCTGCTGTACACGCTCTCGTGCTTGCGCTGCAGCTCGACCTGGGGGCGTGCGCAGACCGAGGCGATGCTCGCGGCCGCAGGTTTCGGTTCGGTGACGGTCTCGCAGCTCGAGCACGATCGGCAGGACGATTATTACGTGTGCCGCCGCAGCGCCGACGAGCTCTGGTAAGCGCCGGGCTCGTTCGGTAGCTTGCTTGCGATGCTCGATCCGCTCCGCGCGAAGCTCCGCGTGCCGGTCCGCGCCGGCGGCATGATCGGCTGGACCTCGGTGATGCTCGCGGCCGTCGAGTCGCACAAGCTCATCGATCGCAAGCTCGCGGCCGGCCAAGCGCAAGAGCAGATCTTCGAGCGTTACATGCGGAGCTGGACGTCCGGGTTGCTGCGCATGTTCGCGGTCGATCTGCGCATCGTCGGCGAGCTCCCGCCCGCGCCGACCGGCCCGCGCATGGTGATCAGCAACCATCGCTCCGCGCTCGACATCGGCATCCTGCTCACCCACTTCGGCGGCTCGGTGCTCAGCCGCGCGGACCTCGAAGACTGGCCGCTGCTCGGGCTCGCGGCCAGCAAGGCGCAGACCATCTTCGTCGACCGCGACTCCAAGCACAGCGGCGCGCAGGCGATCCGGGCCATCCGCGAGCACCTGCAGCGCGGCCGCACGGTCAGCGTGTTCCCGGAGGGCACCACCTTCCCCGGCGACGAGGTGCGGCCGTTCAACGCCGGCGCGTTCGTGGCCGCGCGCAAGCTCGACGTCGAGTACGTGCCGGTCGGCATCGCCTATCCGCCCGGCTGCGAATTCGTCGAGGCGAGCTTCGTCGAGCACGTCGCTGCGGTCGCGCAGCGGCCCCGAACGCCCGCGGTGATGGCCGTCGGTGCGCCGCTGCGGCTCGACGCGCGGGCTGGCGAGGTCGCGGAGCGCCTGCACGCCGAAGTCCAGGCGCTGGTCGATCGTGCTCGCGCGGTGCTCGACGGGTAACTCGCGTCTCAGCTCTGCAAGATCGCGATCATCTCCGCGAGGTTGCGAGCGCGGGCGATCGCCAGCGGCGTGTGGCCTTCCTTGTTGGCGATCGTCGGGTCTGCGCCGGCTTCGAGCAGCACGCGGACGTCGTCCGCGGTCCCGTAGGTCGCAGCACAGCACAATGGCG
>DATLLB010000464.1:0-7374 GCA_035538075.1 Enhygromyxa sp. | reverse complement strand
CTCGAGGCCCGGCCGGACGTGTTCACCTACGAGCCCGCGCCCGCTGGCGAGGTCCACTGGCACCTCAACTTCGCCGACCGTCGCTTGTTCATCGCGTACGGCAGCGGCCTCCTGGCCCAGGACGAGCTGCAGGTGCTCGAGCACCCCGCGCTCGGCTCGGTCGCCGAGGCCATGACCGCGCTGGCTGATCACACGCCGCTGACCGCCGACGACGATCCGACGCCGATCCTCGTCGCCGGCGTCGAGCGTCGCTGCGCCTTCGATACCGCGCCGAACATCGACGCCGGCCGCCTCTACGGTCTCTACGGCAACCGCTTCCAACGCGCCGCGCCCGAGCTCGTGCGCGACGCAATCACCGAGCTCGATCCGCCGACGATCTCCAACATCCTCGCGATCGAGGCGCCCACCGGCTACCGCGGCCGCTACACCGCCGCCCAGATTCGCTTCGTGCTGCGCACCGCGATCGCCGGCTACGCTGCCGCGCTGGCCGAGTCGCGCGGCGACGTCGTCATCCACACCGGGTTCTGGGGCTGCGGCGCCTACGGGGGCAACCGCGAGCTGATGGCCGCCTTGCAGATCATCGCCGCGCGGGCGGTCGGGATCGCGAAGCTGGTGTTTCATACCGTCGATCGAGACGGCATGGACAGCTATCGCGCCGGCGAGGCGGTGGCCAACGCGATCGCCGAGCTCAGGCCACTCGACGCGATCGTGGCCGCGATCCTCGAGATCGGCTTCGAGTGGGGCGAGAGCGACGGCAACTGAGTTCTCCATGCTGCGCATGAACAACTCGATCTGGTCTATGATCGCCGCATGCACGAGCGAGCCTCGAGTGCCCTGCGGCTGAGCTTCACCGGATTGCTTGCGCTCGGTTGCAACGTGAAGGACCCCGGGGACGACGAAGCCGCCGAGGGCTCCGACGAGTCCGAGAGCGACGAGACCAGCAGCGACGAGACCAGCAGCGACGACGGCCAGGATTTGCTACCCGCGTGCGGTGAGCGACCGCCAGGCGGCGGCGTACCGGGCCCGCCGACGCTGCTCTCGGCCGAGTTCGAGGACGACTTCCTGCTCGTGCGCCTGACCTTCTCCGAGCCGATCGCCTCGGTCGACGACGTCGACCCGGCCAGCTTTCGCATCAGCGTCGCCAGCTATTATGAGGGTTACGAGTATTCGTACACGCAATACTGGGACCCGATGACGCTGCTGTGTGCGACCACCGACGGCTGCTGGAACGACTACACCGACGTGGTCGAGCTTGGCTGCGCCGAGGATGATCCGGCCGCGCTGCTGCTGCGGCTCGACATTTTTCACGGCGAATACCTGTGCCCGATCCTCGACTGGGCGGGCATGTACGGGACCGTGCATTCGGTCTTGCCGCACTTCGACGCGAGCGTGGACGCCATCGTCGATCTCGAGGGCGAGCCGCTCGAGAGCATCGCCGCCCATTGGGTCCAGAGCGAGCAGCTCTTGGTCAACATCGATGGCGACTTTCCCAATTACCCGATGCCGATCCCAATCCCCTGCGCACTCTGATCGGAGCGCGAGCATGACCCGTCGGCTGCTGATCATCGCCATGCTGCTCACGAGCTGCGGGACCACTCCCGAGCCGGTCGCGAGCGAGCCCAGCCGCGCCGAGAGTCCACCGACCGCTCGCAGCGAGGACCAGCCCTCGCCCGAAGCGAACGAGGACCCCGAGCCCAAGCCCTACGCGATCGATCCCAACGGCTTCGGCCACGCATGCCTCGCGGACGCCGAGTGCGGCTGGGACGATCCGTGCGTCCCGACCCGCTGCATCGGCAGCGCGCACGTACCCACCAACCTGAAGTGCGGCGAGTCAATGCCGGCGCCGGGCACCTGCAGCTGCGTCGAGAACCGCTGCTCGCTACGACCGCGCGAGGCCCCCGCGGAGGCGCCGAGCTGCCGCGCCGACTCGTGCGGCCTCGATCAGAGCGCGGGCCGCTGCGTGGCCGGCTCGATGCTCGAGGCCAACCGGTACAAGCGCGATCGCGGGCCCGCTTGCCACTGCGATCAGGGGACGCTCGAGTGCCGCTTCGTGTGGGTCGAACCAATCGCGTGCAACGACGCCGATGCGTGCTGGGTCAGCGAGCAGCCACCCTACCACCCCGTCGCACGGCCCGAGTCGCTGCGTGGCCGGCAATTTCGGCCGTGCAGCGACGGCGAGGTCGCACCCGTCTGCCGCGACGGATTCTGCAGCCTCACCGCGTTCAAGTGCTGAGCGCGGCCGCGTAAGACTTCTCTTCGACCAGCTCCGAGCCCAGCCGCGAGTTGATGTCGCGCTTGATCGCCGCGCGGCGATCGTTGGTGCGATAGACCGAGCGCGCGAGCTCGATGAAGCGCGGCCCGAAGTCGGCCGCTCGCTCGCACTCGCGCAGCTCGTCTTCGATGCCCCACAGCTGCTCGTTGACCGCCGCGAGCTCGGCTCGCAACTCGGCGATGTCGTCGCGCGCAGGAATGGCCTGCGCCGTGACGCCGCGGACCAGCTCGAGCTCCCTGCGGACGTTCGCCAGCTTGACCGAATCTTGGATGCGGGCGGCCTTGATCTCGAGGATCGTCAATTTGTCGAGCAACTCGCCGGGGCTGATGGGGAGCTGGATTGTCACGTCTCGTGCGATTGTAGTGCTCTCGCAGCCCAACTCGCAACCCAGCCCGGAGGCCGGTCTCACGAGATTGTGCTTGGAAACATAAATGTAAATCAGGGATCGAATTCCAGCGTCGCCGCGGAGCCCATGCTAGAGTCGCGCCCCCGTGCAAATCGAGACCAGTGGAATCGCGGTCGAGCATTGGCCGGTCGAGCATTGGACGGCTCACCAGTGGCTGATAGCCGCGGGGCTGTCCGAAGCGCGAGGCGACTACGCGGAGGCATTCGCGGGCTACACCAACGCGCTGCGCCTGGACCCGATGAACCTCGACGGCATGGAGTGCCTCGCTCGCATTCACGAACGGTCCGGTGACCGCGAAGGTGCGATCACATGGCTCCACCAGGCGATTGCAGCGTCCAGGGGACAGCTCAAATTTCAGCTCTTGCTCGCGGCACAGCTCGAGTGCGATCGCCAGCTCGACGCGGCCGTCGAATTGCTCACGGGCTTGCAGGCGCAGCATCCCGACGATCCGCGGGTGCTGGCCGCTCTGGGCAGCAGCCTGCTCCTCCGAGGGGAGCTCGCGGACGGCGAGGCGCTGCTGCGGCGCGCCGTCGAGCTCGCCCCTGACTCGGCGCCGGTCCGCACCCAGTACGCGATTGGCCTGTGGCGGCTGCATCGCTGGGACCACGCGCTCGCGCAGCTCGAGCACGCCGAGCGAGACCAACCGGACAACCTCCACACGCGCTTTGTCAAGTCGCACCTGCTGCTCGAGCTCGGCGATTACCACCGGGGCTATGCCGACCGCGAGTCCTTCGACGCTCACTATCCGCCGCGCCTGCGCGAGCGTGCGTGGATGGGCGAGACGCTGGCTGGCAAGCAGCTCTTGGTTTACGCCCAGCACGGCCTCGGCGACACGCTGCAATACGTCCGCTATGTGGACACCCTGCAGCGGCTCGGGGCGATCGTCACATTGATGGTCCAGCCGCCGCTGCTGCCGTTGCTGCGCAACATCGCCGGCGCCGCGCGAGTGCTGACGCTGGTCGACCCGGTCCCAGCGCACGACCTGCAGGTGCGGCTGATGGACATTCCCGGGATCCTCGGCCACGCGGTCGACGAGGTCCCACGCGAGATTCCGTACCTCCACGCCGAGCCGCAGCGGATCCGCCAGCAGCTCACACGCCTACAGTCGTTCGCGCGCCCCTGGGTGGGCATCTGCTGGCAAGGCAATCCCCGTCAAAAAGACGGCCTGATCCGCAGCTGCGAGCTGGCCACGCTCGCACGCGTGGGCGAGGCCGGTGCGACGCTGATCAGCCTGCAGCGCGGCGTCGACTCGCGCGAGCTTGCGGCTCACGGTGTGGTCGACATCCCCGAGCTCGACGCAGACGCGCCATTTCTCGACACCGCCGCGCTGATCCAATGCCTCGATCTCGTGATCAGCGTCGACACCTCGGTCGCCCACGTCGCTGGCGCGCTCGGGGCCAAGGTCTGGATGCTGCTGCCCTACTGGTCCGACTGGCGCTGGATGATCGAGCGGACCGACACCCCCTGGTATCCCACGATGCGGCTGTTTCGCCAGGACCGCCCGCACTCGTGGGACTCCGTAATTCACCGAGTTACCCGCGAACTGTCCGACCTCGTCGCCCGAAGCAAGTGAGACTCCCATGGCCCAGATCCTCCCCGACATCGATCACATCGTCGTCCTGATGCTCGAGAATCGCTCGTTCGACAACCTCTTTGGTGGTCTCTACCCAGCGTCGCCGAACTTCAACGGACTCACGGGTAACGAGTGGAATTACAACCCGACCTCGCCTGGAGTCGGGACCTGGACGGTCTGGCAAGCGCCAGCAGGCACGGGCACCACGATCCCGAACCCCGATCCGGGCGAGGATTTCACGGACATGAACACGCAGCTGTTCGGGACCTCGTCGCCGAGCAGCTGCCCGAGCCCGACGATGGGCGGCTTTGCGGCCAACTACGCCAGGCAGCCGTGGTCGCGCGAGATCTGGCCCATCTATCCTTCCGTGCAGCCGGTCCCACGCGACATCATGCAGTACTACCGGCAGGAGAACATCTCGACCAGTTACTCGCTCGCCCTGCATTACGCCGTCAGCGACTCATGGTTTGCCGCGGCGCCGGTCCAGACGATCTCGAACCGCACGTTCGTGCACACTGGCACCGCCTCGAAGATGCCCACCGGCAACCTGTCGCGCGTGAACAACGGCGACTACACGGCCGGGCTGAGCTTCACGAAGATCATCGAGGGCAAGTTCGATCCGCCGGTCCAGGACACCACGATCTTCGAGTTGCTCGACCGCGCCAACCCGGATGGGAAGCGGCCGCCATGCGGCACCAAGCCCGGCAAGCTCAATTGGAAGGTCTACTACCACGACGCACCGCTGAGCGCGCTGTGCCAGTACGTCTACGACAACTGGTGCATCGGCAGCTACGAAGGTGGCAACGTCTACCACTTTCACCCGGCGGACCCATTCAGCCCGACCAACTTCGAGGCCGACATCGCCGCCGGCAATCTCCCGACCTACAGCTTCATCGAGCCGGCCTACACCAGCGTCGAGTACACCGCCAACTCCAACCACCCCGGCGGTGCGATCCCCGATCCGCTCGACCTCAACGCGCAGAACTTCCCGCCGCCGATCGACGTGAAGCACGGCGAGGACCTGCTCGCCAACGTCTACTCGATTCTCAGCAAGTACCCGGTGTTCGAGCGCACGCTGCTGATCGTGACCTACGACGAACACGGCGGACTCTACGATCACGTCAAGCCCGGCATGGCGGTCAGCCCGTTCACGTCGCCGGTCGACAACTTCAACTATGATCGCTACGGCGTGCGCGTTCCTGCGATCCTGATCAATCCGCGGATCACGACCAATGTGTTCCGTCCGCGGGACGGTCAGCGGGCGACCGGTTGCGCGGGTACGTTCGTGACCGGGCTCGATCACACGTCGATCATCGCCACGCTATGCCAGCAGTACGGGCTTGGCCGGCCGCCCACACCCCGCGCTGCCGCAGCCGCGACGCTCACCGGTTTGATTGCGCCGATCGGCACGGAACAGCGCGAAATTGCATGGGATGTCGTGGTCGCTGGCGCGGCAGCCGAGACCAAGCATTACCGGGCCCCGCGGGAATTGGGCAAGTCGCTGCGCATCCGCAACTGGTTCCGCCAGCGGAAGGTCGACGGGTTCGACGGGCACAGCCTCAACAACAGCGTCTTTGCGATGCACGCCCTGTCGTGGTTCGGCAAGCTGCGTCGCGAGGTGCATCCGGTCGGCGAGATCGTCGATCTCGACGCGGCGGCATTGAAGGCGCTGCACGACATCGGCGTGCACGACACCCAACAGCTCGGCGCCGCGCTGAAGGCCGACGGCGGCGTCGACCGCATCGCCGACCACGTCGGGGTCGATCCGGTGCGGGCGCTTCGCTGGGCGCAGCAAGTCGAGCTGCTGCGCGTACCCGGGATCTCGGGCGACGACGCGTACTTGCTGGTCGCGGCCGGCATCAAGTCGATCCGCGAGCTCGCCAAGGCGAGCTGCGGCGAGCTACAGCACGAGATCGAGGCGCACATGAAGCACTTCGGTATCAACGAGAAGCTCGAGCATGAAGAAATCGATCGCTGGATCGACGCGGCCAAGCAAATGCTTGGGGCTCCCTGCGGGCCTCATGCTCCCGTCTGAGGGCGGGGCGAAGCCGCCGCCGCGCCGCGGGTGATAGGCTGCCGGCGAGGAACGATGTCGCTGGCGATCGCGATCGAAGGCGGAGGGCTGCGCGGGGCGTTTGCGGTGGGTGTGCTCGAGCAACTCGCGAAGGTGCTCGAGCAGCCTGTCGCGCACGTGCTGGCGACCTCTTCGGGGGCTCCCAACGCGGCCTACTTCGCGACCGGACAGATCGCGGATGGCGTGCGCATCTGGGAGCAGCGCACGCACGGCTCGCAGCTGGTCGACTTCGCCAACCTCATGCGCACCGAGCCGGTCATGAAGATCGACGATCTGGTCGCGGTGTTTCGCAACGAGATCCCGCTCGACGCCGACAAGCTGCGCGCGAGCGAGACCTCGCTGCACATCGCCGTGACCGACGTCGAGTCCGGTGACGGCCGAGTCGTCCGCGCGACGCCGGACAACGTGTTCTCGCTCCTGCAGGCCGCGATGGCGATCCCGTTCGCGTACGGGAAGGTCGTCGACGTCGAGGATCACCGCTACATCGACGGCGGCTTCCGGGCTCCCCTGCCGATCCGCGAGGCGCTCGAGCTCGAGCCGGGCAAGATCGTAGCGATCTTGACCAAGCCGCGCGGTCATCGACGCCGCAAGAACGCGCTGGTCGACTGGCTCGCATGTCGATCGTACGGCGAGTACCCCAACGCGCGCGCTGCGATCTGCGAGAAGTGGATGCACTACAACGCGACCATGGATCTGATCGAGCAGTTGGAGGCGCAGGGCCGGGTGCTCGCGATCCGGCCGAGCACCGAGCTGCCCGTGTCGCGCATGAGTCGCTCCCAGGCGCGGATCCTCGAGTCGATCGAGCTCGGGCGTCAGGTGGTTCAGCAGCGTGTCGCGGAGCTGCGTGCGTTTGCGAGTCGCTAGGCCGGGCGAACGGGTAGGCTCTCCGCCGTCGAGGAAGCGACCAGGAGGACCACCGTGCCCGCAGCCAAGAAGAAGACCGCCGCCAAGAAGACGCCCGCTGCCAAGAAGAAGCCCGCGGCCAAGAAGACGCCCGCTGCCAAGAAGAAGACCGCGGCCAAGAAGACGCCCGCTGCCAAGAAGAAGAC
>DATLLB010000463.1:0-6616 GCA_035538075.1 Enhygromyxa sp. | reverse complement strand
CCGCCAGCTTGCCAACCCCCGAAAACACGATCTTCTGCGCGGGGATGCCCGCCGCCAGCGCCCGCGTGAGCTCGCCGCCCGAGACGATGTCCGCCCCCGCGCCGAGCCGCGCGAGCGTCCGCAACACCGCCTGATTACTGTTGGCTTTGACCGCGTAGCAGATCTGCGTGGGCCGGCCGGCCAGCGCCGCGATCAGGCTGCGGTAGCGAGCCTCGATGTGTGCCGTGCCGTAGACATAGACCGGCGTGCCGACCTCGGCGGCGATCGAGCGCAGATCGACGCCCTCGACGTGGAGCACGCCCGACTCGACGCGCAGCCCAAAGCGCTGCGGGTCGTCGCGGACGAGCATATGATCCGGGTGCTCCGGGAGTTGCAGGCTCACGGGCCTGCGTTGCCACGGCGCCTCCTGCAAGTCAATCGAAACCCGGCCAGCGCGAAGGGACGCGAGGATATCGAATCAATCCACGCTTGGCAGCAAGAAATCGAATCGCGGGTGAATTGCCTCCCACTGGAATTGCCTCCCCTCGCGAGCAAATCGTTGCACTTCGCAGGCTCGTGGATCGCCGCCGAAAAACCCGCCCGACAGGCGAGCGCGCCGCTTTCACTCGCGCTTTTGCCCGTCGTCCATGCGTGTGCGATCTGGTTTGGCTGGGCCCCGTGGGCGCGCTAGGATCGAAGTGTCGCCTCAGGCACCCGGCACAGGAGGTGTTTATGATCGAAACCCAAGCCCCGATCCTTCCCCCTTCTCGCATCAGGGCGGCCGTAGCCGCGAAAGGAGGAGCCTCCTAGTCCCGGGCGTGGCGGCTGCCACACCAGCTTTGCCGAAGCAGCCGCCTCCCAGCGATCACACTCCTGACACGGGCAATCGCCCGTTTTCTCCCGGCTCCCTCGCCGGAGCCACTGACCTCTCCGACGAGCCGCATTGCGGCTGATCCCAAACCCGGCCGATGAATCGGCCACCGCGTCACCTCCCCGCAGCCCACTGACGCGCGAACCAGAACCGAGGCCCGCGGGGACCTCGAAACGAAGAACCGGCATTGCCCGCGGCGACCACCCGAGAGGAGAGGTTCACAAGACCTCTCCTCTCTCTCGTGGGGGCTCGTGGGGGGCTCGTGGGAGTCACGTAGACGAGCGGGTCAGCTCGCGCACGGCCACGCTCACGCAGGTGAACCCAAAGGTGCCGGTCACGAATCCGGCGGTGCCCAAGATCAGGTTGCGAGCGTCGCAGGTGTGCTTGCCGTTGTCGCCCTGCGGGCACACGCAGCGAAAGCCGTTGCCGTCGTCGTAGTCGAGCTCGAACGGCTCGGCGGTCGGCTCGAGCGAGTGCACCGTCGGCAGCATCCAGCCGCGCCCGGCCGGGAACTGGTGGCGCCGACGCAGGATCTTGCGCAGCGACCTCAAGAGCGGATCGCCCTCGACCTCGCTGAGATCGCTGACCCGCACCTGCGTGGGATCGAGCCGCCCCGAGGCGCCGCCCGAGACGATCAGCGGCAGCTCGCGCGCGCGACAGCTCGCGATCAAGTGGGCCTTGGCCGTGAGGTTGTCGATCGCGTCGATCACCAAGTCGGGCTTGCGCGCCAACAATTCCTCGCTGCTCTCGGCCTCGTAGAAGCTGCGCACCGCCTCGATCGCGCAGGTCGGATGGATGCTGCGCAGCCGCTCGGCCATGACCGTGGCCTTGGGCTTGCCCGTGGTCCCGCGCATCGCATGCAGCTGGCGGTTGGCATTGGTCACACACACCAGATCGAAATCGACCAGCGTGAGCCGACCGACCCCCGAGCGCGCGAGAACCTCGGCCGCCCAGCTGCCCACACCGCCGAGCCCGATCACCATCACGTGGCTGCTCAGCAGCTTGCGCATGGCCACGTCGCCGACCAGCCGGCCGATGCGATCGAAGCGACGATGGAGCCGGTAGTCCGACTCTTGCTCATCGTCATGCTCATGCTCGTGCTCTTGCCCCCGCGCTTCACGACGCAGCGACAACAGCCCGGAGTTCGGCGGAAGATTCGCAGTCATGGGCGCGGCAGTATAGCGGCCAGACCCAACCACGGGAGACGGGCCCCCTCTGGGGGCCACCACGTCCGCTCGAGGACCTCGAGCCAACCCACCCGAGGTCGCTTGCGACCTCGGCGGCCGCGTAGCGGTCGTGTGTGGCTAAGTCTGCGGGAGGCTGCGGGGGCATAAATTGATACGATCACGCTCGTGGCCGACACGCCCGCCTCCGAAGCCGCCTTCACCGGCACGATCTTGGTCGTCGACGACGAGAAGAACATCCGTCGCACGCTGCGGATGGTGCTCGAGGGCGAGGGCGCGACCGTGATCGAGGCCGAGACCGGCGAGCTCGCGCTCGCGCAGCTGGAGAGGGCGCTCGCCGCCGATCCCGACGACCGCTCGCGCAACCTGCCCAACGCGGTGATCATGGACGTGCTGCTCGGCGGGATGACCGGGATCGAGGTGCTCGAGCGGCTGTCCTCGCTCGGTGAGGACGGGCGCCCGCCACTGCCCGTGATCATGATCTCCGGCCACGCCTCGGTCGCCGACGCGGTCCGGGCCACGCGGCTCGGCGCGTTCGACTTCTTCGAGAAGCCGCTCTCGCGCGACCGCGTGATCGTCTCGGTCCGCAACGCGCTGCGCCAGAGCAAGGCCGAGCGCGAGCTTCGTGATCTTCGCCTGCGGGTGCACGGCGAGATCATCGGCACCGCCGAGCCGATGCGCGAGCTGATGCGGATGGTCGCCAAGGTCGGTCGCACCAAGGCCCGCGTGCTGATCACCGGCGAGAGCGGGACCGGCAAGGAGCT
Organism: Enhygromyxa sp.; assembly: GCA_035538075.1. GTDB lineage: Bacteria > Myxococcota_A > Polyangia > Nannocystales > Nannocystaceae > Plesiocystis. The sequence continues at coordinate 3,818 of DATLLB010000463.1, read as the reverse complement.
GGTCGCACGAGCGATCCACGAGGCCTCGGATCGCCACGACCACGCGTTCGTGAAGGTCAACTGCGCTGCGATCCCGCGCGAGCTGATCGAGTCCGAGCTGTTCGGCCACGAGCGCGGCGCGTTCACGGGCGCGACCGGCCAGAAGAAGGGTCTGTTCGAGGTCGCCGATCAGGGCACGCTGTTCCTCGACGAGATCGGCGACATGGATCTCGACGCCCAGGCCAAGGTCTTGCGCGTGCTGCAGAGCGGCGAGCTGACGCGCGTCGGCGGCCACACGCCGATCCAGGTCGACGTGCGCGTGGTCGCGGCCACCCACCGCAACCTGCAGGAGATGGCCCAGAGCGGCGAGTTTCGTGACGATCTGTTCTTCCGGCTCGCGGTCGTGCCGATCCGCATGCCGCCGCTGCGCGAGCGCCTGGTCGACGTGCCGCTGCTCGCTCGCCACTTCATCGCGCAGGCCTGCGAGGAGAACGGTCTCGCGCGCAAGGAGATCAGCGAGGAGGCCCTCGCCGCGCTCGCCCACCACGCCTGGCCCGGCAACGTCCGCGAGCTTCGCAACGTGATCGAGCGGATGGTCGTGCTCTCGGATGGCGACCTCGAGCTCGACGACGTGCCGCCGGAGCTGCGCCGCTCGGGCGGCGGCAACCATGAGGACGACGAGCTCGGCGACGACCTCGCGTTCGGTGACGAGCGCTTCACTCGACTGATGCGGGAGAAATCCGAGCTGCCGCTCAAGGCCTTCCGCGAGGCGGTCGAGCGCGCCTTCATCATTCAACGCCTGCGCGAGCACGACTGGAACGTCTCGCGCACCGCCGAGGTGCTCGGCATCGAGCGCACGCACCTGCATCGCAAGCTCAAGCTGCTCGGCATCCAACGGGGTGAGCAGTGATCTCGATGGCGGGCCGTCGCCGGCCCTCCCCCGCGCCGGGCGGACCCGTCGCGGGTCCCCCTCCCACACGGTCGCCCCTCCGGGGCTCCTCCGTTTTACTGCTCGGCCTCGCATTGCTGAGCTGCAAGTCCGAGTCGCGCGAGCAAGCCGACGAGAACACCGAGCCGACGCCTGCTCCCGCTGCCGCGCCGCTGCCCACGAGCGAGGCCGAGTTCCTCGCCGAGCTGATGCCGCTGCCCGGTGACGCCGAGGCGATCGAGATCACCTACGCGGTCGCCGGCCCTGCGCTCGAGGGCGAGATGACGATCCTGATCCGCGAGGGCGGCCACAAGCGCGAGCAATGGGAGCTGCGCACGATCGGCGGCGAAGCGACGCTGCGCAGCGCTGGGCTTGCGATCGTCAACCCCGATCAGATCTGGAGCGCGCCCGAAGGCCAGCCCGGCGAGCTGCGGACCAACCTGCTCGGCGCGCTCGCCCGCGCGTGGTCGGGCCTCGATGAAGCAAAGCGAGCGGCGGTCGCCAAGGCCGTCCGCGACTGGCATGCGCTGCTCGACAAGCGCCGCGCCGAGGTGCCCGGCGATCGTGGCCAGATCCTCGGCGTGCCCTGCCTGCAGACGCGCATCGCCGCGCAGAACCTGTGCATGTGGGAAGAGGTCGGGCTGTTCCTGCGCTACGAAGGCTCCGCGTTCACGATCGAGGCCACGCAGATCGATCGCGCGCCCGAGGTCTCGGCCGACGCGTTCGTGCTCCCACCCGAGTCGCGCGACGCGACGCGGGCCGAGCCCGAGAGCATCGATTTTCGAGCCGCCCTCGACGAGGCCGCGACCGGCAACTTCGCCGAGCTGTTCCTGCTGGTCTCACGCACGCAGGCGCTGCCCAAGCTCGAGCACCCGCAGCAGCAAGCCGCCGAGCCCGAGGCCCCCACGACCGAGACCGAGACCGGCGAGACCGGCTCTTAGGTCGCGACGGCGACCCGCAGCGTGCGACCGTCGAGCTCCTTGCCGTCGAGGGCGACGCGAGCCTTCGCGGCCGCGAGATCATCCTCGAAGGTCACGTACGCGAATCCGCGGCAGCGACCGTCATCGCCGATCACCACGCGCGCCTCGGAGATCGCCCCGAACTCGCCAAACATCCGCCGAAGCCGGCCATCATCGACCTGCGCCTCGAGTCCTCCGACGTAGAGCGTCACTCGCATGGCTTGTACGACCCAAGCCTACACCGACCCGTGGGCCGGGGTGGGCTCGAAGAACGCGCGATTTCGTGCGATTTGGGTTGAGAACTGTCACCACGCGCGCGGGATCAAACCGAATCACATATGAGCGTGTGGTTGAACACTCGAATCACTCGCGCTGATGGGCTCGAGAGCGGTGGGTGTTATGATCGGCGCGCCCGTGATCAAGTACCTCGGCTCGAAGCGCACGCTGCTTCCCAGTCTGGTCCAGATCCTTCAAGAGTTCCCCGAGCTGACCAGCGCAGCGGACGTGTTCTCCGGGACCAGCCGAGTGGGCCACGCGTTCAAGCGGGCGGGCTTTCGCGTGGTCGCCAACGATCACAACGCCTACGCCCACTGCCTCGCGCAGTGCTACGTGGCCACCGATCTCGAGGCGGTCGAGCATGACGCCGCGCGCTTGCTCGCCGAGCTCGATCAGCTGCCGGGTCGCGCGGGCTGGTTCACGCAGACCTTCTGCGTCGAGGCGCGCTTCTTCCAGCCGCACAACGGCGAGCGCATCGACGCCATCCGCGAGGCGATCGAGCAAAAATCGCTGCCCCCGGAATTGCGCGCGGTGCTGCTGACCGCGTTGATGGAGGCGGCCGATCGCGTGGATTCGACCTGCGGCCTGCAAATGGCCTATGTGAAAGATTGGGCGCCGCGATCCTACAATGCGCTGTCGCTGCGCATGCCCGCGGTGCTGCCTGCCGTCGCCCACGGACGCTGTCAGGCGTTGCGCATGGACGCCAACTTGGCCGCGCGGCAGATGGACGTCGACATCGCGTACATCGATCCGCCCTACAATCAGCACAGCTACCTGTCCAACTATCACATTTGGGAGTCGCTGGTGCTGTGGGACAAGCCCGAGGTCTACGGCATCGCGCGCAAGCGTGTGGACTGCCGCGCGCGCAAGAGCGAGTACAACCGCAAGCGCTCGCACCGGGCGATCTTCGACGACCTGATCAACGCTCTCGCGGCGCCGCTCTTGGTGGTCTCGTTCAACAACGAGGGCTATCAGAGCCGCCCCGAGCTCGAGCAGCTGCTGGCCGCGCACGGCCAGGTGTTCGTGGTCACCCGGGACTTCAAGCGCTACGTCGGCGCGCAGATCGGCGTGTACAACCCCGACGGCGACAAGGTCGGGCAGATCAGCCACCTGCGCAACGAGGAGTACATCTACTTGGTCGCGCGGCCCGAGCTGTGCGAGCGGATCCCCGACGCGCTCGAACGACTCGAGCGCACGGCCGTGCAGATCGAGTCGAAGCCGAGCGAGGAATTGTCTCACGCATCTACGGGGCTGAAATCGGACGATCGCGTGGCCGTGGTCGCCCGAGCGCTGAACGAGCTCGGCACGGGTACGCGCCTCGAGCTGCAGAACGCGACCGGATTGAGCGCCTACCAGATCCGCATGGCCCTCGACAGCCTGCTCGGCCGCGGCCTGGCCCGCGCCGAAGGTGAGCGACGGGCCAAGCGGTACACGGCGATCGAGAGGTAACCAACGGCCGAGAGGCCGGGCAGGGGGTGGGGGCCCCGGGCGTGGCTTTGCCACGACTGGCGGCGGGACCGGCCACGGTCCCGCCATCGAGACTAGTTCGCAGTGAGCGAGTCGGTCTCTTTGTCGATCTCGCCCTGCCACGTCGTCGCGTCGCGCTCGAGCTCCAAGTCTTTCTTGGCCGCCCGCTGACGCTCGACAAGATCGGAGTGGGTCGTGAAGTAGGGCAG
>DATLLB010000462.1:0-2168 GCA_035538075.1 Enhygromyxa sp. | reverse complement strand
CTCGATCGCTACGCGGTCCGCTGCGGCGGCGGCCACAACCACCGCAACGATCTCGGCTCGGGCGTGCTGATCAAGGAGAACCATGTCCGCTGCGCCGGTTCGGTCGCCGCGGCCGTGCGAACGGCTCGTGAACACGCCCCGCACACGGTTCGCGTCGAGTGTGAGGTCGAGACGCTCGACGAGCTGCGCGAGGCGTTGGACGCCGGCGCCGACTCGCTGTTGCTCGACGACATGGACGATGACACCCTGCGCAAAGCGGTCGAGATGACAGGGCCGAAGGGGCAGCGTCGAATCTCGCTCGAGGTCAGCGGCAGCGTCACGCTGGAGCGATTGCCCAGGCTCGCCACCATTGGTGTGGATTTGGTCAGCGTGGGCGCTTTGACCCACTCAGCACCGAGTGTCGACCTGTCCCTGCTATTTACAATTGGCGTGCAGTAATTCGTTGAGCCCTGCGAGTTGCATGGGGCCACTGACTGGCGTGTCATCGCGCGGTTCGGACACATTGATCGTTGGGCCAATGATGTGGCCATTCGAACTGTCCCGAATGCCGATGGCTGCCCAAAAGGCGATTGCCCAAAATGCCCCAAATGTCTGACGTCGGAACCGCTTGAGCGGATAAAATGACACGTTCATTCAAATCGCTCCTGGGCGGGCGCTACAAGCTCACGGGCCCGCTGGCCCGCGGAGCGGTGCAGCGCGGCTGGGATCGTTGGCTGAATCGCCAGGTTTACATCAGGATTTTGGCAACTCATCGGATTGGTAATAGCGCGGCCACGGAGCGCTTCATTGCCTCGGCCAGCGCGCTGGCACGAATCGAACATCCCAATGTGGAGGCGCTGCTCGACTATGGCGCCACCGACGATGGCGCCCCCTATCACGTGCTGGCGGAAGCTGGCGTCGATCTCGCGACGCTGACGGCCAAACGGCCCGTGAGCTGGGCTCGCGCGCGCGAGATCCTGCTCGACGTGATCGCGGGCGTTCACGCGCTGCACTGTCGGCGCATTGTTCATGGGGACATTTCGTTGCACACGGTGGCGATGTTCGGCGAGACCGCGCGGCTCGTCGACTTCGGCGACGCCGAGCAGCAGACCCATGATCCGACAGCCGAGGACGTCGCGGTCGACGTGTGTGGGATCGCGGCGCTCGGCTTCACGTTGCTGACCGGCGCTGCGCCCCACGGTCGCAGCGCGTCGAGCCTCGTCGACGCGCTCTCGAGCAGCGAGGCGCCACGCGGCGTGCGGTCGCTGCTGCTGCGGGCGCTGACCGAGCCGCATCGCGTCGAGCTGGAGACGCTGTGGGCCGAGGTGTTGGGGCACTCGCGGAGCTTCGTCGGGCGCGTGCGCTTGATCGACGCGGCGGCTGGCGTGGCCGCGGCGGTGATGTTGGCGATCGGGCTGTGGTCGAGCGTGGTCAGCTCGGAGGTCGCGGCGAGCCCATCGGAGACGGAGACGAGCCATGCGAGCCCGGACAATGCCGCGTGCGAGCGCGAGCGTCCGAGCGGCCGCCGACCTGGCGAGCGATCACGCGATCGACGTCGCGATCGACCAAGCCTCGTCGGTCACGCTCGAGCCGCGCTTCGAGTCCGCGCGCGCACACACGCAGGTCGGCTCCGAGGCGCAGCGCAAGGGCGTGTCGATGCACAGCGAGCGCTTCGAGGGTCGTCGCGGGCTCTCGCCGGCCGTGTTGGTCCAGCGCGGCATCGATCTGACCCACGGTCGCCCGACGTCCGAAGACGATCCGCGGCTGCCGATCGTCGATGGTCCGATCCGTGCGCGCGCGCTGTTCGAGGCCGCGTGTGCGCGCGACTACGGGAAGGGCTGTCACATGCTCGGCGTGCAGATCGCAGAGGGCATGATCCCCGATGACGGCACCGGTGCGGCTGGGTACTACCGTCGCGGGTGCGCGCTCGACTACCACCGCTCGTGCGCCGCGCTGGCTGAGCTCGCGCGCGCGGGGCAAATCGTCGCCGACGCCGATCTGCTGGAGGCCAAGGCCTGCCTGCTCGCTGGCCCCCGCTCGAGCTACTGCTTGCCGCGCGAGTGAGCGCTGCGCTCGGTGGTGGTAGGGTGCCGCCGCCATGACCGACCACGCCGATATCTGGGAGAGTGGCCTGCGCGCGGACCTGCGCGACATCTTGTTCGACACGCCCACCATCCAGGCGCGCGTGT
>DATLLB010000461.1:0-6350 GCA_035538075.1 Enhygromyxa sp. | reverse complement strand
CACGTCGCGGAACAGCTGACAGCCGTGCAGCACGTTGTCCTTGATGATCGCGGTCACACGCAGCTTGCCGTCCTTCGGCGCGCCCTTGTTCCTGCGCTTGCACAGCTCGAACGCGTGGCGAATGACCTGCTCGGAGGCGCGACGGGTGATCACGCGATTGTCGATCGCTACGTCGGTGCGCCCACCTGGGCTGAGCTTGCCGCCCGCCCCCGAATAGAGGCCTTCGGTGTTCTCGCGGATGATCACCATGTCGACCTTGCCGGGCTCCCAGACCTGCTTGTGGCCGCCGTGGATCCGGTGCGAGACGCCCGGGTACAGCTTGATCGGGCGCACGTTGGCGTAGAGGTTCAACCGGATGCGGTTGCCGATCACGGGCGAGTAGCCGGCCATCTTGCCGTCGCGCATGAGCACGGGGCCGCCGGTGCCCTTGGGGTCGGGCCAGCCGACGGCGCCGAGCAGGATCAGGTCGGCGGCCTCGCACTTGCCGAATGCGTCGGCGGGCCAATCGAGGTCGCCATGCTCGAGGTAGTACTGACCGCCGCAGGGCACATCCTGCGTGTCCCATTCGATCCCGAGCGGCTTCGATACTGCGGCGAGGACCTTGAGTCCCTCGCGCATGACCTCGGGTCCAGTTCCGTCTCCACCGAGCGTGACGAGCTTGTACGGCATCTCGACGACGTTAGGCGCTGGCATCTCGCGCAGGACCCCCCTCGCGGGTGAGCTTGTTCACCCGTGCTTCGCGGTGGGTCCGCTCGCGCGGTGTTCAGCCCCCCGCTGGGGGGCCACGCGAGCCGTCGAGAACGACTAGCCGACCCACCGAGGGAGCGGAGCGACCGACCGGCCGCGAAGCGGCCGCCTGTGCCTCCGTCTACGGCGGCTGCGGGGGGTCAATATAGTCTTCACCTTCGCTTTCGCGTGCACAGCTGTGCGCAACGACGCCGACCACACCGGCCAGCATCAGCGCGAGCGCCAAGCCCCACGCCCACGCGGTGAGGCGCTTGCTCGATCGTTCGCGCTCGCTCGGCTGGCTGGCCTTCTGCACGGCGGCCCACAGCGCGGCCACCGACGGGTAGCGATCGTCGGGGTTGCGCGCGAGCGCCTTGTCGATCACGAGGGCGTAGCGCTGATTCGGGTGCTCGAGCGGCGCGTACTTGCCTTCGAGCTGCTTGGCGATGATCGAGGCCGAAGACTTGCCCCCGAACGGTCGGCGGCCGGTGAGCATGTAATAGAAGAGCACGCCGAGCGCATAGACGTCGGTGCGCACGTCGGCGGGGCGCTCCTGGTCGATCTGCTCGGGCGCCATGAAGCCGGGCGTGCCGAGGATCTGGCCGTCGAGGGTCAGCGCCATCTCGCCGCGCTCGGGCGCCTTGGCGAGGCCGAAGTCGAGGATCTTGATCTGCGTGGTGCCGTCGAGCTCGCGCACGAACACGTTGGCGGGCGAGAGATCGCGGTGCACGAGGCCCGCGGCGTGTGCGGCTCCAACCCCGGCGCAGACCTGGCCGAACAGCTCGACGGCGAGCTTGGGATCGAGCGCTCGTTTGTCGCGCGCGACGGTGTCGCCGACCAGCTGATCGAGGCGCCGACCGATCAGCAGCTCCATCACCAGATAGCTGATGCCATCGTCGGTCGCGCCCGCGTCGATCACCTGCACGACGTTGGGGTGCGAGAGCCGACTGACGACATCGATCTCGCGGCGGAAGCGAGCGAAGGTGTCGGGGTTGTGGCGGCGATCGAGGCGGATCAGCTTGATCGCGACGTCGCGATCGAGCGAGAGCTGACGCGCGCGGTAGACCATGCCCATGCCGCCCTTGCCGATGCGGGCGTCGAGCCGGTAGGCGTCGGCGAGCACGGTGCCGAGCTGCGGCTGCGAGGACGCGAGCCGCTTGGGCGCGCGCGGGCTCTGGCGGCGCGAGCCCTCGGCATGATCGTCGTCGCTCTCGAGCGTGCCGGCCGGGCTGTGCACGAGCGCGACCGTGGTCACGCGCGGCTCGCCGGGCTCCGGGCCGCTGCCGGTGCGCAGCAGCACCGGGCTGAGGCGCTCGACGTTGGCGGCCGCAGTCTCGGCCCGCAGCACCGCCTGTTCGACCGCGGCCTGAAATTCCTCGACATCCGTGAACGCCCGGAACTTGCGCTCGCCGGTCGCCTTGCTGGCCGCGTTGACGGCCATGCGATGCATCGGTGAGGCCATCAGCACCAGGACTTCGTCGATGTGCTCGTCGTGCTCGCGGATCCAGTCGATCCACGCGCGCCGATAGCTGGTCGTGTGCGAGCGCGAGCGGGTGATGTCGGAGACCAGGGTCACGCGCAGGCCCTCGTCGATGCGACGCTGCGCGAGCTCGACGACCGGACTGAAGAATTCATCGACGACGCCGGCTTCGTACTCCTGCAGGATGACCCCGGGCGCGAGCTCGTGGACCTGCAACTTGCCGCTGGCGTGCTCGATCTGGAAGCCGGACGAGAGCTCGCGCAGCACCGTGTCGCTGCCGTGCGTCAAGACTGCGACGCAGCCTATCACCTGCGCCGCGCCGCAGCTGGCGGCGCCTTCACTCGCAGGGGCGGGACTCACTCGCAAGAGCGGAAGAAATGCAGGAGCTGCTCGTGGTGGCGAGCGCCGTCGGCGTAGCCGAGCTCGATCAGTCGGTTGATGAACTCGGGATCGAACAGCACATACGAGGCGAGGTCGCTCTCGCCGTGCTCGGCTCGCTCGTCGAACTCGATGCTGCGGCGGATCATCACCGGAATCACACCGCCGGAGCTGCGCAGGCGGGTCTCGCGGACGACCTCCCAGGCGATGCGACCAATGTCCTGGCTGGGCTGAATCATCAAGGTCTCGACCGGATGCCAGGGCAGCTCGCGGCCGACGGCGGCGCTCAGCCGCGTCGCGAACTCGGGCCCGAATTCGCGGGCGCCGGCCTCGAGCGTGCGGTTGGTCTGCTCGATGCGCTCGAGGTCGCTCTCGACCTTGTCGAGCATCAGCGAGTTGAGCAGCTTGCCGAGCAAGAAGAACGCGTTGGGGTACACGGTCTCGGCCTCGCTGCGCTGGCGAGCGCGACGCTGAGCGGGCGCCTCGTTGTGGCGCAGGCCGATCACCAGCATCCGGCGCGCCCCGAGCCGCAGCGCCGGGCGCAGCGGCGTGTTGTGTCGCAGCGCGCCGTCGACATAGAACTGATCGCCGATCTTCACGGCCGGAAACAGCACGGGGATCGCCGCGGACGCCAAGGTGTGCGAAGCCGTGATGCCGGTCCGCACGACCGTCTCGTTGGAGTCGTCGGCGGGCCACGGCGCGGGCCGACGCCGACTTGCCTGCACGAACACGGTCGAGACGCCGGTCGCGACCTCGGTGGCGGTGACGGAGAACGCCTGCAGGTGACCCTTCGCCAAATTCTCGGTCAGGCGTCGCCACGGGATCTGCTCGCGAACCAGGCGCTCGAGCGCGGTCGAGTCGACCAGCCCGCCGACGCGCCCGCCATGCGGCGTCTTGGGCAGCGCGCGACCGAACAACACCCGCGGGAGCGAGCGCACCTGCTGCCAGCCGAAGTCGTAGACGCGCTCGATCGTCAGCTGCGCCCACACGCGCTGCAGCGCGCGGCCCTGGGCCTTGGGTCGATCGCAGGTGGCCGCGATGTAGGCCCCGTTGATCGCTCCGACCGAGGTGCCGGTGATCACATCGAAGCGCGTGTCGACGCCGAGCCGCTCGCGAATGTAGCGGAGCACGCCGACTTCATAGGCTCCCCGCGCGCCGCCACCCGAGAGCACCAGCGCGGTGCATGGTCGGTCGGCGATCACGATCGCTGCATCTTTCGCTCGAGCCGCAGGAAGCCCAAGAACGGGTTGCTCTTCAATTCGGTGGCCAAGGTGGTGATCGGTCCGTGGCCGCTGTGCACTCGCAGCGTGCCGGGCAGCTCGAACAAGCGCCGCAAGCTCCGACGCGCGAGGTCGGGATCGCTGAGCGGAAAGTCGGTCCGTCCGACGCTGCCGGCGAACAGCGTGTCGCCGACGATGATGTCGTGCTCGTCGTAGTAGCAGCCCTGTCCGGGCGTGTGGCCCGGCGTGGCGATGAAGCGCAGCTCGAGCTCGCCGACGCGGACGGTGTCGCCGTCGTCGATCCAGTGATCGATGCGTCCGCACGGTCGGTTGAGCTGCGGCATGCCGAACCAGTCGCCCTGCTGCGGCAGCGCCTCGAACAGCGGCCGTTCGGCGCGTGGCAGATAGGTGGGCACGTCGTAGCGCTCCTGGAGCATCGTCAGCGCGCCCGCGTGATCCACGTGGGCGTGAGTCAGCAAGATCGCCTGCACGTCGGGTGCGGGGTCGAGAGCGGCGAGTCGCTGCACGAGCTCATCGGACTCGCCGGTATCGACGATCACCGCAGCTTTGGTCGCTGGATCGGTGACCAGATAGGTATTGACCTGAAAGAGACCGACGGTGAAGCAGCGGATGTCCACGCGGACGCGAGAATCGGCCGATCTCGCGCAATCGTCCAGCTGCGGGCCCCCACGCGTGCGATGCAAGTGTGAGCCTGGTGTGTGCGCCGGATTGCGCAGACCTTCGACGAAACGACTGTAATTCGCTCCACGACTTCGCGGATGCTCATTAAGGAGGTGACTGCGCTGTTTGACCTCCGGGGTCCGACTCATGTAACAGTCTCTCGACGCTTGCCTCGGCCACGGCCGATCAACCCGGAACTACTTGGAGAACGAAACGATGCGAAAGCTTTCCAGCCTCATTGCCGGCGCGTGTCTGACCCTCACTGCGGGTCTGGTCGCATGCGTCGACGTCGACAGTGATCCCTTCGACTCACTGACCACCAACACGACCAACGCCGACAACGACACCACCGGCGACGGTGACGGTGATGGCGACGGCGACACCGGTGACGGCGATGGCGATACCGGCGACGGTGACGGCGACGGCACCGGCGACGGCGATGGTGATGGCGACGCGTGTGGAGAGTTCGGCGATCCGTGCAACGGCACCACCTGCTGTGCCGGCCTCGCGTGCGGTGCCGATGGGACCTGCGGCATCGGTGGTGGTGACGGCGACGGCGATGGCGATGGCGACACGCCGATGTGGGGCGAGGGCCCGTACTACGGCGCGCCCCCGAACTGCCAGCCCGACGAAGTTCCGCTGATGGACGGGCAGCTGCCCGTGGCGGGTGGCCACTGCTCGCCGGTGGCGATGTGCACCGACGCGCAGTGCACCAACATGGACGCCTGTCCGCCGGCCCCCGAGGGCTCGACCGCGCAGGGGGCCATCCTCTGGGCTGACCAGATGATGAACTCGTACTGTGGCCTGCTCTGCATGGTCGCCGCGGATCCGACCCAGTGCCCCGCGGGCGCGACCTGCAAGGATCTGATGAACCCGCAGGCCCCGGGCTACGGCGCTTGCACGTACCCGTGACGCTGGCCTGAGCAGGCTGCCAACGGAAACGGCCACGCTCGTTCGAGCGTGGCCGTTTTTCGTTGGGCTGGTTCGTCGCGTTACTTGCCGAACAGCGACGCGAGCTCGCCGGAGTTGTGCATGTCGGTGACGATGTCGCAGCCGCCGATGAACTCACCGTCCACGTAGAGCTGCGGAATCGTCGGCCACTCCGAGTACTCCTTGATGCCCTCGCGGATGCCCGGGTCGGCGAGCACGTTGAAGGTCTCGAACTCGACGGCGTGGTGCTTGAGGATCTGCACGACGCGAGCCGAGAACCCGCAACTCGGGAACGCCTTGTTGCCCTTCATGAAGAGCATCACGCGGTGGGTCTTGATCAGTTCGTCGATGCGGCTGCGGACTTCGTCTTGCATTTGAAAATTCTCTCGTTTGGACCGCGCAAATTGGGCGCCGTCGGCGCTATCCGCTGCCATAGATAGCCCCGAGCGTGTGAGCAAGCAAGCGTACCCGCAAAAACTGGCGCGGCTTCGAGCGCCCATGCCTTACGATGTTGGGCGCTCATGCGGAAGGAACTACAGATGAAGAAGCTTGGAATCGTGTCCAGTCTCGCACTCCTGCTGCCGATCGGCTGCAACGACGACACAACCAGCGGCAACGAAGTCGCGATGACCGAGACCGCGGGTGATGGTGACGGAGATCCCACCGCCGAAGGAAACGAGATGAACGGCGATGGTGACGGCGACGGCGACGGCGATGGCGACGGCGACGGCGACGGCGATGGGGACGGCGACGGCGATGGCGATGGTGACGGCGATGGCGACGGCGACGGCGACGGCGACGGTGATGGTGATGGCGATGGCGATGGCGACGGCGATGGCGACGGTGATGGTGATGGCGATGGTGATGGCGACGGCGACCCACTCTGCGGCCCGCCACAGACCTTCGAGACTGGCAAGTCCCCCACCACAGAGGTC